>CANQJI010000006.1 GCA_947624205.1 uncultured Akkermansia sp.
TCCGAGTACCAGGGATCCATCCTCCACGGTTACATTTCCACCGGCCTGCAGGTTACCATCCACGGTCAAATCAGCATTGCCCGTCTTTTTGAGATCAGCTCCATTCTTAGTGATGATGTCACCCTTGAAAGTGGTGTCGCCATTTGTGGCAGCCGTGTGCTGATTCTCCAGCGAGACGGTGCCCTCTCCATCGAGGGTGAGGTTCTTGCCCTTTGCTCCCTCCAACTGTTTGATGGTACCTTCCGGCTCATCCACAGTGAGCGTCGTGTCGTCCATGACAACCACCTTGTCGGCCTTCTTGGCTTCGCTTAATGTTCCCTGTTTATCGGTGAACGCCACATTGGCGATGTTGCCGGTGATCATCAGTCTGCCGTTCTTGGCATCGCTAATTGTTGTGTTGTTCGCCTCCAGTCCCCAGCCGGTGCCGAAATCGAAGTGGCTTCCAATACCCTGTCCACCTTCATAATCCTCCAATGTTCCGTTCGTGATCCATACCTCGAAGCTTACCTCTTCCGGGTTTTCTTCGGCTGCTTCGGCAAGCGTTTTCAAGTTGTCATCATCAAAGTTGAGTGTGACTTTGGTGCCTGCATCCTTGAATTGCACAGTCCCTTTCTCCTCACCCTCGGCAAATCCGATAAGCGGGGTCTTGCCTTCCTTCGTGGAACCTTCCCCTTTGCCGGAGCTCTTGCTGCTCACGGTGAGGGTGTTGTCCTTGCCGCCGAGAGTGAGTGTGCTGCCCGCCAGGAGCCCCTGAAGCGTGGCGCCCGCCCCGTTGATCTTGAGCCCCGTCTCTTCGTTGCTGATGATGTACTTCGCGTCCAGTCCGTTCAGAGTGACCGCTTCGTTCCATGTTGAGGCAATGTCGATGGTGACGGTTTTCATGTCGGGATCTGCCTTTCCATTTCCTTCCGCACTCAAACCGCCGAGGTAACAACCTTCCCCGAAGGTCAGACTGCCGCCCGTTACGTTGATGTTGCCGGTGAATCTCGCCTTGCTGTCGATGGTCAGTTCGCCTCCGTTCAGGTTGAGGACGCTGGAGCCAACCTGTTTGCTTCCCAAACCGGCAACGACTTTGCCTCTGTGAAAACGAGTTATACCTCCGTTGATGTCTATTTGAATCTTAATCCCTTTGACGTATTCTTTACCCTCGCTCTCCTCCTGTTCATGTATGGTGAACTCACCTCCATTTATGGTGATATACGTTTCCGTAGAGGGGTGCGTTCCATCGGAATAGGATGAATCTCCGCCTATTCCAAATGTTTTTGCATACACATCGATACTGCCCGAATTGAGGACAAGATTAGTGGTTACATTAGCAGCTCCAATCTGATTGTAACCGTACTCGAATGATGAGTTGGTCTCTTTAGAACCTATGATCACATCGCCTCCATTTACCTCCAAAGTGGCCCTACCCGTCCATTTTGATGAAGCGTTCCAATAAGAGAAATGAGTGTTACCCCTCAACACTAAAGTGCTTCCCTTATCCACGGTAATTTTTTGCTCATAGACGAAAGATTCCGATTTCGCAGGGAGTGGTCCGATGTTTAAACCTGACATGTAGTATCCGAGGTGACCTCCGTCAAAATCCATTGTCGCTCCTTTATACAAATGTATGTCAAGAGATCTTGCCCAGTAGCCAATATAGTTGGACGCATCCGAAGCTTGAAGGACACCACCATCGCGGATAGAGATTTCTTCCGATAAGTTCTCGTAGCCACGCCAAACGGTCCCTAAGCAACCGCTATTCATGAAGAGCGTTCCACGTGCGATGTCAATCTTCACTTGAATAGAAGCGTCCTCGTTCGGTTGTTCGCTGCTTGAGCAGTTTATGGAACCAAAAATGGTATTTCCTATATCAACCGTCCCTCCATCAATTTTCAACGCAACCAACCCCTCTTTCCATGGATGATTACGGTCACTACTTTTGTCGAATACGCCATATTTGTCCCCCAAAAAAACTCCAGAACTACCAGAAGGAAAAGTCAGACTACCGCCCTCTCTCACCTCGATGTCAAAACTTCCTCGCATCCCACTAACAAATGTGTCGACAGAAAACTCACTTCCCCCGTCCACAATCAGTTGGGAATGATCTGTATTGTAACCCCATCTAGATTCCGTACCCGGTAATTTCTTACCATCCCAGTCCTCAGTTACTTCGCCATTGTGCGTGAATTTCACTGATCCTTGTGATGGCAATGCTGTCAATACTGCCATGAGCGCCGTCAATAAAACAACTGGCAAGTGTAGTTTCATGATGATGTGTTGTGTTGAAATTATCTGTTCTTGGGGGCTAACCCTGTCTGATAGGATTCGTCCCGGTCGAGGAAAGTCTACGTATTTGCAATACGTACCTGAGCACATCTAAGATATTGATAATGATCTAATATATGAAACTATTTCGACGGCATTTTTTGCGCGCAATGAGATCCCTGCTTCCGATAAGTCACTGGAAAGAAAAAAGAAAAATTACCAAATAGAGACTTGACATACGTATTGCAAAAACGTGCTCGAGGGACAAGAAATTGTGTTCTGCGAAAGAGAAGGAACTCGTATGCAAGGTGTGCGGAACGGGGCGGTAGTGAGGTCATGCAGAGATCAGGTGAGGTCATTTCTGCATATTGAGGTGCGACCTGCCGTTGAGATTTTCGTGTTCGGAAACAGGCGTGATCAAGCGCCCGAAGCGTTTTCTCTACGTTTCCTCTTCATCCAAATGCGTTTGCCCGGAGGAAGAGCGCTTGCAATTTGGCGGGGATCCGTTACAATGCGGCATATGCCAGTGCCGCAGAACACCATAGCGCTTATATTTGATTTCGACAAGACTCTCAGTCCGCACAACATGCAGGAGGACACTATATTCCCCGAGTTTGGTATCGATGCGGAGAAATTTTGGCGCAAATGCAATCAGCGCAGCATTGATGAGGGTTGGGATGGGGAGTTAAGCTACCTCAAGGAATTGTTGGACTTATTACGCATCGATGGGGTAAGTAACGAACGCCTGCGATCGATGGGTAAGAAACTCACCTTCTACCGGGGGATTCCGGAATTCTTTCGGGAGTTTCCGAATCGTTCACTAACGGAAGAACACCGTGCCGCCGGGGTGCGCATTGAATTCTATATTGTTTCCAGTGGCTTGAAATCTATCATCGATGGCTCGGCAATTCGTCCGTACATGCGTGAGGTATTTGGTTGTGAGTTTAGCGAGAGTGATGGGTGCATTGATTTTCCCAAGCGCGTTCTTTCCCACACCACCAAGACTCAGTTCCTGTTCCGCATCAACAAAGGGATGCTCAAGTACACGGAAGATGTGAATGACCACATGGACGCCCAGCTGAGGCCTATCCCATTCCACAATATGATCTACGTCGGCGATGGACCCACGGATGTTCCTTGCTTCACGGTGATGCGCCATCAGGGGGGGTTCAGCATTGCCGTGTACGATCCGGATGATGCCACTCGTCAGAGCTTCCGCAAGGGTTATAGCCTTAAGTCTGACCAACAGAGAGTCGACTTCTTCGCGCCGGCGGATTACCGCTGCGGCAGCCATTTGAGCAATATCCTTGAGGAAACCGTGCGTAAGATTGCTGACAAAATAGTGCATTCGCAGCGCAGAGATATTGCTGAGTACCGCACCTATTGACGCTACGGGCGCGGAAGGATTGATGCAATTTCCCCATGAAGTGGCAGCCTTCTTCTGCCACTGATTTGATCTCCCGCGCAGAGAACGCAAATCGAGATTCGAAAATCGTGAACGAGTAGACGCATTGGAGAGAAGTGAATCAACAGAGAAAATGCTCAATCTCCTGCAGGACAGAGAGAGAGCAAGCAGTGATGCGCAACAATCCGCACCCAAGAAAATCGACTTCGTTATCGCTCCGCGAGAAAATGCGCGAAGCGCGCTGACCTTCAAATCGTAAATCGGACATCGTAATTTGTAAATGGGGCAAACGCACTTCTTAATGCGTTTGCTCCGGACTTTATGCTTGCTTTATGGGGCAAAATACGTTTGAATGACGAGGTATGAAAACGCTTTTTTCGATGGGGATTTGCGCGGTGACGGGAGCTCTTCTGCTCACTGCATGCGGCGAGTGCTCCTGCACAGGGAATAGTGATTACTTGCGCGATCTGCCTGTGACGCATTCTCGGAATTTTGATTGAAACAGAGGTAGCTTGTGAGGAGATGTCCTTTGATATCCGAGAGAAGACTGAAGCAGAGCCTCGGCGAGCCCTATTGATAGGGATCGGTTTGCCGGGGGAGAAGGGCCGCGAGAGGGAGGCGCTGTTGGAGGAACTCGTAGATCTCGTTTCCAATCTCGGTTTTGGCATTATCGAAAGCCGCGTGATGTGGACTCGCGAGCTTCAGGCAAAGTATCTCTGTGGTATTGGCAAGGCAGCGGAGGTGCAGAGCCTCGCCAAAGAGTTGAAAGCAGATTGCCTCGTTATTGACAACATGCTCTCTCCTTCCCAGCAGAGGGAGTGGGAGGAGCTGGTCGGTGTGCCGGTGAAGGATCGTGAGGAGATTATTCTCGACATATTTGCCAGGCGTGCTCGCACACGTGAGGCTGTGATGCAGGTGGATTTGGCGCGCATGCAGTACGCCCTGCCGCGCATGGCGGGGATGTGGCAGCATTTGGATCGCCAGAGGGGCGGATCCGGCGGGGGGAAGGGTGGAGGGGCAGCTGCTCGCGGGGAAGGAGAAAAGCAGATTGAGGTGGATCGGCGGCTTGCCCGGGAGCGCATCGAAACGATTCGCCGGGAGCTTGAAGTGGTTCGTCGCCAGCGCGCCACCCAACGCAAGGAGCGCACGAGGCGAGGTATTCCCTCCGCTGCCATCGTGGGCTACACGAACGCCGGCAAATCAAGCTTACTCAACGCGTTGACGGATGCCGGCGTGCTGGCCCAAGATATCTTGTTTGCTACGCTGGACACGACAAGTCGTAAGATCGAGCTTCCGGATGGACAGCCGATGGTCGTGACCGACACCGTGGGCTTCATCCGCAATTTGCCACACCGCCTGGTGGAGGCATTCAAATCAACTTTGGAGGAGGCCGTGGTGGCGGATCTTCTCATTCATGTGGTAGATGCGAGCGATGTGGAGGCGGGGCGGCATTATGAGACAACCTGCTCGGTGTTGGCGGAATTGGGTGTGGGTGACAAGCCGATGATTCTGGTGTGCAACAAGCTTGATCAGGTGGAGGAGGAAAGACGCGCCGAGGTGCTTGAGCTGTTGAGATCAACGGCGGGGGCTACCCCCTGCGTGCCGATGAGCGCAATTCGGGGCGAAGGGATTGAGGAACTACTGGCTGCCTGTGTGGAGGCTCTTTCCCACCGGGTGCAGGTTGCCACCTACCGCATCCCGCAGGCGGAAGCTCGTCTGTTGGCCATCATGCATAGGGATGGGAAAGTCAGTTCCGTGGAGTATGAGGGAAATGACATCGTCGTCCGGGCGATTTTACCGAGAGAATTTGCCGCCAGAATAGCATCATACCGTGAAAGTTGACCTATGAGATATCTTTTATCCTTCTCTCTTCTCTTTCTGTTCTGTCTGTTAGCTTGTCAGCAGGGAGGATACCATTCCTCCATGAGTGCGGATGAATGGGAACTCGCAAGCAAAAACAAACGTGTGGCACGTACGTTTGAGGAATTCATCAGTGGCCCGAACTACAGCATGTCCCGAGATATGTGGCGCGGCAAGGCTCTGCAATTGTATGCGCCCAAGCACTCTCGCGTGGAGATTCTCCTGAATGAGCAGCGGGGACGTCTTTACATCTACGACCAAATTGCGATGGATTTTCCTGTCTGTTCCGGCAGGATAGGGGGAAAAGAGACCCCCCGAGGGCATTTTCACATCACGGAAAAGCAACGTGAACATCGGTCAACTCTTTACGGCAGTTGGGTCAATGCACGCGATGAGGTCGTGAAATCTGATGCTGTTTCCGGGAGGAAGGCTCCTGCAGGAACTCATTTCAAGGGTGCGCTTATGCCGTACTGGATGCGCTTCAACGGTGCCATTGGGATGCACGTGGGCAGTGTTTATCGAAGCGGGGCTTCCCACGGTTGCGTTCGTATCCCACCGGAGGCTTGTAGCATCCTATTCGACAAGCTTGCTATCGGTTCAACGGTTATTGTGAAATAGTTTTTCCTTCTCTATGATTTCGAGATTATACAGCGCAGCGGTCAATGGCATCACCGGTTATGAGGTGCAGGTGGAGGTCGATGTGCAGAAAGTAGAGGACACCGGGCGCTTTATGGTGGTGGGGTTGCCGGATACTGCCGTGCGCGAGAGTGTGCAGCGTGTCACAGCGGCTCTACAGAATAGCCATTTTTTTTGCCCCGGTCAGATTCTCGCCACGGTGAATCTGGCTCCGGCTGACGTGAAGAAGCAGGGACCTGGATTCGATTTGCCGATTGCACTTGGACTTGAGATGGCGCTGCAAAACAACTATGGAGGCATGCCGGAGGCTTTCCGTCGCCGTGTGCCGGTGGATGTGGAGGACTGGTGCATTGTTGGCGAGTTGGCGCTGGATGGCGCCGTGCGCGGGGTGCGAGGGGTGTTGCCTCAGGCCGTAGCAGCGCGTGAAGCGGGGAAGAAGTTTTTGATGCTCTCGCCGGAGAATGCACGGGAGGCCGCTGTAGTGGAGGGGCTGCGTGTCTGTCCGGTGGTGGATTTGCGAGAGGCATGGGAGGTGCTTCTGGAAGGGCCCGAACGGTGTCAGGAAATTGCCATGCCGCCGGAGGAGGAGCAGGATGATGGACCGGATTTCGATGAGATCAAAGGGCAGCCGTATGCTCGCCGGGCGATGGAGATCGCCGCGGCGGGAGGGCACAATCTGCTGATGTGCGGCAGCCCCGGAAGTGGCAAGAGCATGCTGGCGGCGCGACTGCCGAGCATTCTGCCGCCGATGACGCACGAGGAGGCTCTGGAAATCAGCACCATTCATTCAGTGTGTGGATTGCTGCCCAAGACGGGAGGACTGCTCAAACGGCGTCCTTTCCGTGCGCCGCACCACACGATATCGGATGTGGGATTGATGGGGGGAGGAAGTTCAATTTCTCCGGGCGAGATTACTCTGGCGCACCACGGTGTGCTGTTTTTGGACGAATTTCCGGAGTTCAGTCGTCGTACGCTTGAAACATTGCGGCAACCATTGGAAAGTGGTGTGGTGACAATTTCTCGTGCGAGTGGATCTATGGATTTCCCTTGTCAGTTCATGTTGGTGGCGGCGATGAACCCATGCCCGTGCGGTTATTTGGGCGATCCGAAGCACGCGTGCCGCTGTCGACCGGCGGATGTAGCGCGTTATCGCAAAAAGATTTCCGGACCTTTGCTGGATCGTTTTGATATGGTCATCGAGGTGCCGGCGGTGGATCCTGCCAGTCTTCTGAGCCGTCCGGATGGTGAAAGCAGCGCTGCTATTCGCTCCCGCGTAGCTGCTGCACGTGCCTTGCAGCAGCAGAGATACGCCGGTACGAGAGTGGGTTGCAATGCGCGTCTCTCCGGTAAGCAACTGTCCAAGTACTGTCCGCTTACCGAGAATCAGCAGACGCTCCTCTTAGCAGCGGTTGAGCAGTTCGGTCTCTCTGCACGAGCCTTTGATCGAATCCTGCGAGTGACGCGCACGATAGCGGATCTGGCGGGACGTGAGATGCCGGAGGATGTCGATTTGCTGGAGGCGATTCAGTTCCGTCAATTTGAATCAGAATTGCGATCGTGATTTTATTTGATGGAAATGCCTATTTTCGAACGTATAAATGTGCGAGACCAAGTTTTTATTTCCTACCGAACCTGAATACTTCTTCTTTATCCCGACTATGAAATTGATGAACTTATCATACACCGTGCTGTCCTGCATGAGTTTTCTTGCCGTTGCATCGGCGGCGGAAGAGTCAAAATCTGTCCCCATTTTGCCGGAGACAACGTGCTTTGATTTCGACTGGTCTTTCCGGTACTTCGGATCAATGACCCCGGAAGACGCTGCCAAGGGAATATTTGCCCCTCAAGGCTCACAGAAGGGACACCCTGCTACGGATGCCTGCGATGGTGATTACCAGACTCGCTGGTGTGCTTCCAATGGCAAAAAAGGACATTCTCTCGTGGTTCTTTCTGATGGCAAGGCTCCGGTGAAAGAGTTGAGAATACATTGGGAGAAGAAGGATGCGCAGAAAGTAGAAGTCGATTTCTTTTTCCCGAGTGGTGAGACAGAGAAGCAGGTTGTCTCCATGGAGAACGGTACTTCGAGCATTGATGCCAAAGGACGGGCGATCGAAAAATTGCAGCTGAATTTCCCGGAAGCGTCCGAGCGTGCATGGGCATCCGTGCGTGAGATTGAGCTGGTAGGGACGGATGGAAAACTCATTTCTCCCGCAAGGATTCAGGATTTGGATGAGCCAGCCATGCCGGGATACGATGAAAAGGGATTTCGCGCCGTGCAGCTACCGCATGATTGGGCAATTGAGAGTCCCTTCCTGCGCGACGAGCCGAATGAAACCGGAAAGCTGCCGTGGAATGGCTTTGGCTGGTACCGCAAGCATTTTGAAGTGCCGGCTGGTTTTTCGGCGGAGAAAGACCGCTATTACCTGGACTTTGACGGCGTGATGTCGCACCCGCTTGTTTTTGTGAATGGGAAAAAAGCGGGAGAATGGGCTTATGGTTATTCCTCATTCCGCGTGGATATTACTCCATTCCTCAAGCCCGGAAAAGATAATCTGGTGGCGGTGCGCGCGAGCAACAAACCGTTGTCCACTCGCTGGTATCCCGGCGCAGGCATTTACCGTCATGTGCGGTTGGTTCGTACTTCTCCGACCCATATCGCGTACAATGGCATCTATGTGACAACTCCGGAAATTTCCTCCGACTGCGCCACGTTGAGAGTAGCGACAGAGGTAGAAAATACCGGGGAGACACCGTCGGAAGTCAGTGTTCGGCAGAGTGTGGGTAAGGTAACAGCTCCTCCCGTGAAGCTTGTCTTGGCTCCCGGCGAATCTTGCACGTTAGAGCAGCACCTTTCCCTCCCGAATCCTAAGCTGTGGAGCTGCGAGGAACCGAATTTGTATCACCTCACGACGACGTTATCGCAGAAGAATGCTGCGCCTGAGGTGCGTACCACACGCTTCGGGGTTCGGCGTATCGAGTGGAAGCCTGATGGTCTCCATTTGAACGGCAAGCGCGTGCGGCTGAATGGCGTCTGCGAGCATCATGATCTCGGTGCGCTTGGTTCCGCCTTCCATCGCAAAGCATGGGAACGCAAGGTGGCTAAACTCAAGGAGATGGGCTGCAATTCCATCCGTACCTCCCATAATCCTCCTGCGCCGGAAGTTCTTGATGTTTGCGACGAGCAGGGCATCCTCGTCCTCGACGAACTCTTTGATATCTGGAAGGAGCAGAAGTATGATAAAGTGAATGGGTATCATCAAGATTGGGAGCAGTGGTGGAAAAAGGATGTGAAGAATTTTGTGTGTCGCGATCGTAATCATCCTTCAGTCATCATGTGGAGCGGTGGAAATGAAATTTCCGAAATCACCTCGAATCTCGGAGTTGAGATCTGTCGCAACCTCCGCGACGAGTTCCGCAAGTACGATACTACTCGTCCTTTCACTGTCGGCGTGAACAACGCCAGCGGTGCATGGAATGGTTTTGGTGACGTGTTGGATGTTATGGGGTTCAACTATAAGCCGTGGTCTTATCGCGAATACGTCCAGAAGCGCCCCAATAAGGCTGTTTTTGGATCTGAAACGGCATCAGGCATCGGTACACGTGGTTTCTACTTGTTCCCCCTCCGATGGGAGGGCGGCGGGGGAGCCAGCGCATTTCAAGTGAGTGGATACGGCGTGGCCGCCGTGGCATGGGGAAACTGTGGGGATGTGGAATTCAAAGCGCAGGATGATGTGCCTAATGTAGCAGGAGAGTATGTGTGGACCGGGTTCGATTACCTTGGTGAGCCCACGCCGTACAATCAGGATGCCTCGAATGTGGGGAATCTGCAGGCCCTCACTGAAGCCGAGAAGAAAGCGATCATGGAGCGTTTGCATGCCATGGGCAACAAGGCTCCAAGCCGTAGCTCTTATTTTGGTCTGATCGACCTTGCCGGCTTTCCCAAGGACGCCTTCTATCTGTACAAGAGTCGTTGGTCTCCGAATGAACGTTTTGCTCACCTCCTGCCGCATTGGAACTGGAAAGGCCGGGAAGGAGAGGTGACTCCTGTGATGTGCTTTAGCTCCGGGGATGAGGCTGAGTTGTTCGTGAATGGCAAGAGTCAGGGCGTTTGTCGGAAAGATAAGTTGAATAAGGGGGAGAAGATCCCTCAGGGCGTTCGTGATACCTCCCGCACGGCCTATCGCTTCGTCTGGGAGAATGTGGTTTATGAACCCGGTGAAATCAGCGTTGTCGTGAAGAAAAATGGCAAGCCCTGGGCGGAGGACAAGGTGATGACCACAGGCGAGGGTGTTGCGATGCAGATTGCGCTGGATGGTTCTACCATCGTTGCGGACGGACATGACCTGAGTTTCATTGAACTGGCCGTTGTTGATGAGAAGGGCAACGTAGTGCCGACGGACTGCCGCAAGGTGAGCTTCTCCATTGAAGGTCCTGCGGTTCTCATTGGATTCTGCAATGGAAATCCGATTGATCAGACCTGTATGCAGACGCCTCAGCAGGAATTTTTCAACGGGCGCATTCTGGCCGTCGTGCGTTCCAAACGCGGTGAAACAGGTTCGGCTACTGTAACTGTTCGTGCGGAAAACTTGTCGCCTGTCCGGGCGCGCATTAAAGTTGTGACATCGAACAAGAAATAGTTCTTTCCGTTTTCCGGGCCCGGAAACATAAAGAAGGCGACGCAGGTTTCTTGCCTGCGTCGTGTCGTTTCAGGGCGCGGTGCTGCCGGGGATGTGGAACCGGGGAGTTCGGACGTGTGACTCAATCCTCTCGCAAGGCTTGAACGTTCTATGGTTGCCTTCGCATTCCCTTCAGGATAACGGGAAATTAATGATTTTCCAGCGCGGAGGTTTTGAAGAAATCACGAGAGGTGACAAAGAGGAAGATCAACCCGACGACAAAACTCAGGCAGGCGTAAATAAGGAAGGTGGATGTGGAGGCCGGATCAGCGACAAATGCAGTGAGTCCGATGATGAGGAAATTGCCGAGGGTGCTGGTAAGGAACCAGAAACCCGAGACGAGGCTTTTCAGATTTTTCCCAGCGGCAGTGTAGGCGTACTCGAGTCCGGTGGTGCTGACGAGAATTTCAGAGAAGGTGAGGACGAGGTAGGGAATACATTGCCAGAGAATGGAGAGTTGGTGACCGGCGTCGAGGAAAAATTGGATAGCTGCGACACAGATATAGGAGACGCCGGCAAGTATGATACCACAGCCCATGCGACGCAATGGAGCTGCCCATTGACCGATGCGGGGATAAATAAGCAGAGTCACAATAGGTACGAAAATCATGATGATGAGCGGATTGAAGCTCTGCATTTCTTCGGCGCCGAAGGAAAAGTGCATCTCGGTTGAGCTGGTGAGAATGAGAGGACGCATTTTCTCACCCTGGAGTACCCAGCTGGACATTGTTTGATCGAAGAGGCTCCAGAAGGGGATGATCATAAGGAAGACGGTCAGCACACGTAGCAGTCCACGTGTTTCACGGAGTTGCTCGGTCTTATAGGCAGAGGAGGTGCGCAGTGCAGGGAAGAGAAGAGCGCCAGTACATCCGAGAAAGTTTTGTGAACCGGAGCGTGTTGCTCGGCGCATGAGGGGGATGAGAATGGCAAGAAGACAAAGAATTACTGCAGATAAGGCGCAAAGAAGAGAGAGATTTTTCCCCGCCCCGCAGAGGTGAGCCAGCGAGTATCCGGCCCATGCAGCAACGAATGCCGCAGCGACGACGCAAGGGAAAATAAGCAAAAAGCGACCTATCCCTCGCAGTGTATTCATGGCTTTTTCCGTGACTTGTACACCCCAGCGGATTTCAGCGTGTTCTTTGCCGTGCATCAGGCGTGAGGCAATGGCCGGCACAAATTCCGGTTGCGATGGAACGCAGTGGCGGTAATGTTTTCTCCCGTACCAGAAAATGAAGGTGGCGAGTGCCATGAAAATGCCAGGGATGCCGAACGCCCACCCATAGCCCCAGTTTTGTCGCACCCAGGGAATCACAAGAAAGGAGAAGAACGATCCCAGGTTGATGGACCAGTAGAACGCAGCGTAGAGTCGCGTCATAGTGGTGGAGTCTGCGCCGACTGCCTGGTCTCCTACAAATGCGGAGACACAGGGTTTGATGCCGCCGGCTCCGAGAGCGATGATGAACAATCCCACAAAGAGAATTGTACGTCGGGACTCAATGCTTTGAAAACAGTCGGACATGGAGAGTACCCCATGTCCCAGACAGTAGAAGAGAGAGACATACAAAATCATCTTGTAGCGACCAATGAAGCGGTCGGCCATCCAGGCGCCCAACAAAGGGAGGACGTAGATGCAGGCGTTGAAGAGATGGCTCACGACAACGGCTTCACCATTGCTCATTGCCAGCACACTCACCATGTAGAGAGTGAGTATACTGCGCATGCCATAGAAGCTGAAGCGCTCGCAGGCCTCATTGCCCACGATGTATTTTGTCTGTGGGGGAAGAGGCATGGGAGAGAAAGTGATCGGTTGGTGTGCTTATTCCTCGTTGGAGTTTTGCCGAGTGCGAACGCTTGCGGACGGCTGTACATTGAAGCGTGTAAATCCGGCGTTCTGCCATTCCTGCATCATTTCTGCACGGAGCCTCTCATTTTGCGCAGGCAATTCCATGAGCTGGCGTCGCATTGTCATTGCCGGAGAGCTCTCTATGGTGCGGCTGCTCACGGCAGTGATGCGTGCACCCTCCGGTAAGATTGCGAGAGGAGCAAGTTTCCCACTCGGGGTGCCGATGAGGTCAGGATCTGACACGCCTTCGGGCAATACGGTTGAGACTAGGCCCATGGCGAGCGGTCCGAAGTCCTCCACAGTGCCGCCTGCAGCAGTAGCTAGTTCGAATGCCCCTCGCAGCCCCTTTTCATTGATTGCTTTCTGAATTTGATCGTGAAGTTTTTCAGTGTGTTGCCGCAGGGCGATGTCGGCTCGTTCCTTGCAGAAATCTTCCCGCGCGCGACTCTTCGCTTCTTCATAGCTCAGGACGGTAGGAGTTTCCACGGCTTCGATGCGCACGAGTTTGAGCTTTCCATCTTCTGTGGTGTAGAATCCGCGGATTTGACGAATAGCCACCAAACGATCCGCCGTGCCATTGGTCTTGGCTGCCAAATATTTCTCCGGCGTGGCAACGTTCTCTACCTCGGAGAAAGCGATGTCGGCAAGCGGGACATCCTGCCCGTTATCGTTCACTCTATCTTTCAGTTGCTCCGCGAGTTGTTGCTGTGTAGCAAGTTCGTAATTTTGACTTGTCTTCCCATCGGCCAAGAGATAGGTAAAGGGTTCGTACTGACGATTCTTGGAGGCTCGATCCAGGATGCCGTCCAAACCCTGTCCATTGGCTAATGAGAGCTCCTGCATAATCTCATCTGCCGTAGCCAGAAGGTTCTCCTGATTGCTGCCTTCCTTTGGCGTGAGGGTATAGACCGAGATAATACGTCGCTCGTCGCTTTTGTAATTTTCTTTGTGTTGCTCCCAGTACGCATGCAACTCTTCTTCCGTTGGCTCAGGAACGGCAGGGATCGCCGTAGCAGGGATGAAGGCAGTGATGCCGGAGATGTTTTGTGAGATAGAATCGAGGTAGGCAGCTTGTGCTTTCGTGTTGTAGGCAATGCCGTCACCTACTATCTCTCGGATCGCTTCCCAGATCATTATATCAGACACCACGCCTCGGAAGGCTTCTTCATGAACTCGACTGATGTTGCCGTGATGGTAGCCGGTGAGTCGGCGATAGAGATCGAGATTGAAGGATCCATCTTCTTTCTTGAATGCCGGGAGTGAGCGAAGGTAAGCGTCGATCTGCTCCTCACTCGGGTGCATTCCCAGTGCGTCTGCTTCAGCCTGCAGCATTGCTCGATTGATTGCCACATTAACCTCCCCATCTTTTGCCACACCGTAGTGCCAGGCCGCATATACGGTGCGCAGATTGTTCATGGATTGGAGAACTTCCGGGTGCTCTTGTTGCCAGGCAATGGCTGCAGGTTCCTCATCGGGATCAATGATACCGTTGCCATTAGCATCCAAGTGGTCAGAGAGCTCGCTGGTAGCAGAAATCAAAGATGAAAGGTACTGCTTACCATTTTCACCGAGTGCTGCGGTCTCCGGGTAGCTGTAGCCGACACCGTTCACTCGAATGTAGAAGTCTCGTGAAAAAGCACTGCCCTTCCCACTGTAGTCCATCATTACCAGTCCCGCGCCCACGGCCACGATGACGATAAGTACCAACATGGAGTTCTTACGGATGAATTCTAGTATGGTCATAAATTTGTTGCACTTGATGTCTCTTTCCCGGGTGACTCAGCCCATTTTACGCTAAATTGGTTTTCTTTCAAGCCTGAAACCAACAGAAATGCATGCTCGTTTTCAGCCCCAGAAATGTACCGAAAGCAACGACAAGAGACAAATACTCGATTAGCCGAATCGGAGTACTATACCTTGTCAAATGCATTTTCGGATGCATTACTCTGTCGGGTATCTCATTTATCACGCTTCCGTCGGTATGGGAAAAATCCGCTTTTGCTACTGCCGCGGCGGTTGTTATTATGTGGGCGCTGTCTGCCTTTATACGGTTCATCGGCCTCACGGGCGCGGTAATTGCTGCGACGTGGTGCATTTGACTTTGCACCGGCGTACCGACGTTCACGTGTGGTGCGGTGGAATGGAGAAAATGCCGCCGAGCCATCCTGGTAGCCTTTATCCTCACGTACATTGACCTCATATCCGCAAAGGTTGCACACAGAGAGGCGTTCTGTGAGCAGCTGCGCAATCTCCGGTGATACATCAACCAGTGTGTGCTTCAAGAAAATTCGGATGTCTCCCACACTCCCCTTTGGGGCGCCTCCTTCGTTGTATAGCAAACCGGCCACATCCTTCGGACGGATATGCAGCATCTTGCCGGCGTTGATGAAGAGGGTAACGCTATCCTCCCTTTCCCCGAACGAGTGTTTTGTACGAGTCGCACGAGACGCAGCGCGATCCGGTTGGTCTTCTGGGATGGGGTGCAGTTCGCGACTCCATCGACGAATGAGCAATTCAAACATCGCCGAGGCTATTTGTTCTGCCGGAAGTTCAATATCGCGCAATTCCTCCGGTAAGTCTGAATTCCCTTTTGTTGCGAGTTCTAGCACTTCATCCACGAGAGCCTCGCGGCGCGCTTGCTCCACTACTTCAGCCGTCATAACCTTCTCCCGCTGCATGTGCACACCGGTGAAGCGTTCAATACGCCCGATCAGCGAGAAATCGCGACGTCCAATGAAAGTGACCGCTTTGCCTTTGTGCCCGGCGCGCGCTGTGCGACCGATACGGTGGACATAGTCCTCTGGTTCACGAGGCAGTTCGAAATTCACAACAATATCCACATCCTCAATATCCAACCCTCGTGCTGCCACATCTGTCGCCACCAGTACATTCAGATTTCCCCGGCGATAAGAAGCCAGGACTCGTTCCCGGAGCGCTTGCGGCATGTCGCCGTGCAGGCGATCCACCGAGTACCCGCGCGAGAGTAAGCCGTCCACGATGTCATCCACTACCCGCTTCGTGTTGGCAAAAACAAGACCGCGCTTCATCTTTCCCATCTCGATGAGTCTGCTGAGCACCTCAATACGCGAGGAGAAAAGAACCTCGTATACACTTTGTTCGCAAGTTGGCACTGTCAGCTCGGGGCGATCAATGCTGATTTCAACCGGATCCCTGGAGATACGCTTAATGAGCGATCGAATGCTCGGTGACATCGTGGCGGAGAAAAACAAGGTTTGACGCTCCTGGGGCAGCAGTGAGACGATGCGATCAATTTCCTCTGCAAAGCCCATATCAAGCATCTCATCTGCCTCATCCAGAATCAGCATGCTGATGTCCTCTGTATGCAGTTCTCCCTTCTCAATGAGATCCAAGACTCGTCCCGGCGTACCTGCCACAAACGGGACTCCCCGACGCAGCGCCGCCAGCTGCGGTGCGTATGAGGTCCCGCCGTAGATTGCCACTGCTGAGATATTGTCTAGGAAGAGTGCGAGTTTATCCACCTCCTTGCTGATTTGTACAGCCAGCTCTCGTGTTGGGGCGAGGCACAGGATTTGCACCTGCGCTATTCCCGCGTCGACTTTTTCCAATGCCGGTATCGTGAATGCCAGTGTTTTGCCGGACCCCGTGTGCGATCGTCCGACGATATCTGCCCCGGCCAATGCCGGCGGTATCGCTTGTTCCTGGATTGGAGATGGGGTCTCAAATCCGAGCATGTCAATCGCCTCCAGTATCTCGGGGCATATTCCTAGCTCAGCAAATGTCATAAGTGCCGCAAAGAATGCCTGATCTCATTCCTAATGTCAAGCTCCAATACTCCTCGAAAATAACCACTTTCGGTCACCGAAATGAATGCGGAGGATCCTGTTCGAATATTTTTGAAGGAAAGGAATAGAAGTTCATGATTCGCGCGGGAGATTGCGGTAGTAACTCCAATTGACATAGAAGAGCCACGCGATGATTAATGAGGTAAAGATCATCAACTGCGAGAGAGCCCAGACAAGAATCAGCGAGGAAGTGATCATACCGATAAAACTGGCGGCACGTGCCTTGCCTGACAGAAGGACAAGAGCCTTCCCTCCATCCAGCGGCAGGATGGGTAATAGATTGAAGATGCTCCATAGCACGCTAATGGAGGTAAAAAGTGAAAATCCTTGCAAAAGATGAAGAGAGGGATCAAGAGCACTGACTCCCTGATAGAACGGCTGGATCAACGGAATAATTCCATCCCATCCTCCCGGTACGAGCGGAGAAAGAGGAAGGAGCAGAGCAGAGATTACCCCCCCCGAAGTATCCCCGACTGAGAGTCCAAGGAGCGCTCCGACAATTGCTGCTGCCACCAGCGCAGCGCCGGCGCCGGCCAGTACGAAGATGAGATTCTGCCAGCGAGGGATGTTTTGTCTTTCTTCCGTGCGTGTCACCCCGCCAAGATTCCCAAGTTCGACATTCAGGACTCGGATGCCGAATGCTCTTGCACAAAAGGCATGTCCGTATTCATGCGTCAGCAGACTAAGAACACCCAGAAGCATAAAGGTTAGTGAGTAAATGAGGTCAGGAGGACCACTTCCCGCACTTCCCAGGATCAGCAGAACGATCCATATTGACGGTCGAATAATTGTGGGAATCCCAGCGAAAGAAAAAGAAAGAGTGAAGCGTGAGGAACCGACCATGTCCCCTCGCTTTTACACGAAAACATCCCGTAGATCAATACCTATTTTCCGGGCAATCCGTGCATTGAGGATTATTTTCTTTGTTGATCAACTTCTCTCAAATGAGTTCCCCTCGGGAATAGAGATCACTTTAGCATTCGGTGCAGGAGATGCAGGACAACGCGTCCGGTCTCGCCCAGGGAAGCAGCGCTGATGCGTTCCATATTGTCTGCCTTGGTGTGCCACCATGTGGAACGACGAAAAGAGGCTATAAGGTTTAGAGTGTGCACACCGGCTTCAGCAAAGGGGCGGTGATCGTCCAACATCCCGCCGGGGAAGATCGTCCAGCGGTTCTCGGAGAGGCCGAGGGAACGCAGGGTGCTCAAGTAGTGCTCCATCATCTCTTCCGTGGTATCCAGAAGTGGCACGGCAATGGTTTTCCCGGAACCGCCCACCATATCGAGATTGATGAGGTAGCGCGGGAGGTGTCCTGCGCGGCGCTGCACTTCGTGTCGTGAGCCAAAGAGTCCGTCCTCAGGAGTGATATGGGCGCCAAAGGATTCCTCGCCGTCGAAAAAAATGAGTTCAATGCGCTGAGCAAGGTCGGGTTGGAGTGCGAGCACCCGTGCCAACTCCATGATAACGGCCGCTCCGCTGGCACCGTCGTCTGCTCCAGGAATGGCATCTTCTCCGCTTCCCTTGGTGTCAATATGGCAGCTGAGTATGAGTTCTCGCAAGGAATCTTGTGCCCCAAAGGTGGCACAGATGTTTTTCATGCGACGCTGAGGGAAAGAAGGAGGCGAGAAGGGGACGATCTGCACCCGCCAGCCATTGGCGGACAGTTGTTCAGAAATGAAGTCAAGTTGCTTTTGGTAAGCATCGGAGCCGGAGGGACGTGGGCCGAGCGCACAGAGATCCGCACAATGTTGGTAAGCGCGGACGTCAGAGAAAGTACCATCACTGGGAATTTCTTCTTTTGCGGGAGGAGGCGACTGCGGGGCATCGGAAGATCTCTCCGCACCTTCGCGACCGCAGGCATTTAGTAGGCAGCATAGCGCTGTCATCAAGGGTAGCATTAATTGTCTAACCCGACTCATAGACGGGCGGTGATGCCGAAAATCTCCAGCAAACGTGTGAGTTCTGTTTGCCCGGCGAAGGAGATTTCGATGATTCCGTTGCGTTTTCCTTTCGGCGTGATTGCGACGCGTGTGGAGAGGCTTTTAGAGAGTTGGCGGCAAATGTTGTCGTAGTGGGTTTTGTCCCTAGACTCTGATTTTGCTCGAACTGAGGCATCCTCTTGCGTGCCATTCAGCAGATTTCTTATGAGTTTTTCGGTTTGGCGTACGGTTAAGGAACGCTGGACAACACGATTAGCCGCTGCTTCTTGCTGGCCTTCGTCATGTAGCTGGAGCAGGACCTTGGCGTGACCCACCGTGATTTTCTCCGACTCCAGGAGCGTTCGCACAGCCGGGCAGAGATCCAGCAGGCGCATGGTGTTGGCGACTACCACGCGAGATTTTCCCACATGCTGAGCAATAATTTCTTGCTTCATGTGGAAACGAGTCTTGAGCAAGCGGTACTGTTTGGCTTCCTCCAAAGGAGAGAGATCTTCGCGTTGCAGGTTCTCAATGAGGGTGATTTCTGCGACTTCCTGGTCGGTTGCTTCAAGAACAACGACTTTCACCTCCTTGTGCCCTAGAGATGCAACAGCGCGCAGACGTCGTTCCCCGGCGATAAGTTCAAGGCGTCCGTTGACACGACGCACCACAAGGGGCTGCACAAGACCGCGCTCGCGGATGGAAGCCGCGAGTTCATCAATTTGTTCCTGCTTGAAGATTCGCCGCGGTTGGAAGGGCGAAGGGTGAATTTCTGCTACGCGGGCAAGGATGATTCGCTTGTCATCCGCCGCAACGGTTGTTGAAGTTGTGTTTTTCTGCAGCAGGGCGTTGAGACCGGTTCCTATTACTTGGCGCGCCATGGAGCGCATTCTACCTGACAATGCCGCGAAAAGCAAACGAATTTTGTCCTCTCCTAGCCAAAGATATTTGAATGAAGCAGTGGAGTTGGGATGAGGTAACTGTACTGTGTTTGCTTAATTTTGTTTATCATCAATTGACAAGACATAGATGCGCGTATTCGACAATGAGGAAGAAAACGATATTTTCCCGTTTTCATAAGAGTTTATGGTACGTAAAAAATATACGCAAAAGTGCACAAAATCAACTTGAAATGAGGGGGTATTTGACGCGATTTTTGTGCTGCAATCTTGCAGCACGATTGTATGTTCATCCGCGTGGTTTCTCTCCACAGTAGATGACGCGCAGGGGAATGGACGAGATGCCATCTTGATGCAGTCGCTTCATTTCCTCGCAGAATGCCTTCCAAGCTGCCGTATTCGGGGTAGAGATGCAACCTTCTGAGCCCTTTCTTCCGGCAAAGTGTAGCATGAGATACGTGCGTCCCGTACCCGGAGGATCCGGCACGCGAAAGCCGCATAATTTACCCGTCTGCTCCGTGCTGAGTGTCGTCTCCTCTGCCAAAGCCGGAAAGGCCGTGTCTGGGTAATTTTCTGGTTTGTAGGTTCCCCAGGTTGTGTCTGTCGGATACTCACCGCGCTCGGCAAAGGGACTCTGCCGACTCATCCAGCCGCCGGTTTGTACGCCGAATTCCATCAGAAGGCGTTCACTTGTCGCATCTCGTAGACGAAGCAGCCCGGTGAAAATGCGTCCTGCTGCGCAGACAGATCTCCGTTGTTCCTCCGGGCGTACCCCAGCGGGATCTATGGCGTAAAAAAGAACTTCAATGTGGACTGTATTTTCCATGGGCGGACGGAACGGAGCCTGTGTGTTTTTATTCAGCAGAGGGCGTGAACAGCCGTGGCTACACAGTGCGGACACGGTACGCCGTGGGTAGCTTTGAGTTGTGCGCAGGTGGTGGCGCCGAGAGCTTTCGTGAAAGTGGTCCGCAGTTCTTCCTCCCGTTCCGGGGAGATGGCGATGGCTGCATAGAGAGCGCCGCAGGTTCCTCCTGGAGCTTTTCCTACATTGCAATTCTTCATTGCATCCACGAGATCTTCGCGATCCATAGCAACGCAGACGGTCTGAGCGCAGTTGAGATGTCGAGGGGGTTGACGGAAGATGGAGAGAGCATATTCTTCGCGTGTCATGGTGTTGGTGTTCAGGTTGTTACTTTGATGGATTTGAGGTAAGTCTCCGGAAAGAAATCGAATGGCATGGGAACACTGCGCAATGTAGCGGCGGACCCTAAACCCGCTGCTACTGCAGTGCGGAATGCCTCTCGGGTGAGTCGTCGGCTATTGGTGGTGCACAGCATGCTCCCACCGCGCGATAAGCAGTGTGAGGCGAGAGCCACGAGTTCCGGGTAATTTTGCTCTGCGCGCCAAATGGTTCCTGTGCGTGAGTTGCGTGAGAAGGTCGGAGGGTCTATGACGATGCAGTCAAAAAGACGCCCTTGTTGTGCGAAACGACGTAGCCAGTGCAGGGCGTCCCCGCGACAGAAATAGTGCGCCGACGGGTTGATGTCGTTGATTCGCATATTTTCTTTGCAGCGATCCAGACAGTTTGCCGAAAGATCCAAAGTAGTGGTGGTGGCCCCCCCCAGCGCTGCGCATACAGAAAAAGCACCGGTGTAGGCAAAGAGGTTCAGCACCGTCATGCCTTCTCGGCAGCTGCGACGCAGGTCAAGGCGGTTGTCGCGCTGGTCGATGAAGAGACCCTGGGAATAGCCACTCTCCATATCAATCATGAAGGAAACACCATTCTCGCGGATGTTGAATTGAACGGAATGTCGAGGCGTTTGCAATGGCTGAGGTGGACGCTTTTCGCCTTTTTCGAGATGCTTGATGAACACATCTGACCTCTGTGCGTACAGCCATTCTTCTGCTTCTCTGGGTAGTACTACGTTACGGAGTGAGACGAGATACCGACCGGCGAGTGCATCAATCGCTACTCCGCGCCACAACGTGTCTTCAGGCAGTAGACGGTACGCATTTGTCTCCCTACCCAACTTTTGCTCCTTCTCCTCCCGCATTTTGTCGAGTTCTCTCCTCATGATCTCGAGCGGAGTAGCTATGCTAGATTCTTGCTCCTGGATTCCTTTTTGCTGAGACGCAAGCTTCGGCTTTTCGCAGGATAGTATCTGCCATGGTGGTAAGGGCATTGGCGCGCGTGCTGGCTAGGTGCTCCTTCAGGCCGGCTGTATCAAGTCGTTGCAGGTCGGCATCGAGTATCTCCTGCGGGGTGAGACCGGAGAGTAGGCGGATGAAGATGGCAATGAGTCCCTTGGTGATGAGCGAATCACTGTCGGCATGAATCATGAAGCGCTCTCCTTGCAATTCCATTCCTACCCAAACTCGACTCTGGCAGCCGCGAATGAGGTTCTCTTCCTTGCGATATTGCTCCGGTAGCGGCGGTAGTTGTTTGCCCAGCGAGATGATGTACTCATAACGCTCCGTCCAGTCATCGAAGACAGAGAGTTCATCCAGCAATTCTTCAATGCGTTCGTTGTACCTCATGCGCGTGAAAGGATGAAAAGAACAGCTTTTTGGGCGTGTAAGCGGTTTTCTGCCTCACGGAAAATTGCTGCGCTATGAGCCTCAAGAACCTCTTCAGTGATTTCGTAGCCTCGGTAGGCAGGCAGGCAATGGAAGACACTGTGTCCGGCTGCCGCCACACTGAGCAGTTCTCTGTTCACCTGGTAGGGGAAAAACGCTTTTTCCTTGGAGCCTTTTTGGTCTTCCTGTCCCATGGAAATCCATGTGTCGGTATTGATGACCATCGCGTCACGCACGGCTTCTTCGGCATTGGTGGTGCAGGTGATGTTGGAGGCATCAAGTTTAGCGAGAATTTCTCCGCCGGGCAATGCTTGTTGGGGACCCGCCAACGCCAAGGAGAAGCCAAGCCGTTTTGCTGCCCACATCCACGAGCGCCCCATGTTGTTATCTACATCGCCCAAAAAAGCAATCTTCATGTCCTTCCACGCTCCTCGCCCATAAATTTCCTCTAGCGTCAACAAATCTGCCAAAATCTGGCATGGATGCTCTAAATCTGTGAGCGCATTAATTGTTGGTATTCCGGAATACGTCGAAAAATCTTCCACATCCTGCTGCGCATATGTGCGAATCACCGCCCCGTGCAGCATGCGCCCCAGAACTCGTGCTGTGTCTTTGATCGGCTCACCTCGTCCCAACTGCATATCGCGGGTGGACAGGAACAGAGCGCGTCCACCTAATTCACCAATACCCACCTCAAACGAGACGCGCGTGCGCGTGGAAGACTTAGAAAAAATGAGCCCCCAACTCTGTCCGGCCAACGGTTGTTCCTGAGGTTTTCCCCGTAGAGATTTGAGCCGGTGCCCCAGATCCAGCAGCTCTGTAATCTCCTCCTTGCTCAGGGCTTCAATAGATAATAGGTTCTTCATGGAAAGCGAAAAGTATACCACATCCCATCCATTTGTAAAGTTCCGCAAGGAAGCAACGGGCAAACGCATTAGAAGATGCGTTTGTCTATGTACGATTTACGACGTACGATTTGAATTATAGCGTGCGTTGCGCGGAGGGGTGTATAGACAGTGCGGATGCGCTGCCCGCGGGGCGAACCGGCAGGGTGGAGGCAGACGGGGTCCGCCTATGTACGACGTACGATGTTGGATGTACGATTTAAAGAGTTTGCGCGCCGTGCGGCGCGGGACGCTTGTTGTCATGATTTTTGAAGCGTATGAACGATAACATCAGTCAATAAGGACATTCCTCTGTTGATTAAATTCTCCTCAAATGCGTTTGCCCTGAAGGAAGTAGAAAGAGCCAGATAACAAACCTTTCCGTGCAGATTTGAGAAGATACGATTCGAGGGAAACGGGGAGCGAATCAGTCGCTCTCAACGTTTTCGATTAACCGCAAAGGAATGTCCGAAAGCGGATATTTCGGAACTTGAATCAACTCTACGCCATACATTCTCGCGATGGCAGGAGCTTCTGATTTCTTGTAGTCCAGTCCGTAATAAATTGTCCTGACTCCGTGGGCACACAGAGCCTGCATACACGAAGTACACGGCATCGTGGTGCAAGCTACGATGCGGGCTTCCCCGCGTTTGAAGAGGCTGCACAAATTAATTTCGGCATGTAGCATGTATTTTTGCCGTTCCTCACGAGAGTCCCAGAATCCGGGAGGGGCCGTGAATTTAGGGAAGAGTCCGTTGTATGCTGTGCCGATGACACGATTGTCGGCATCCAGCGCGGCAGCGCCCACCTTGCGGTATGGATCTTCGGAGCGGAGAGCGGCTACATGCGCCAGAGCCATCACATACTGTGGTATCGTGAGACGTGCCATTTTTCGTGGAAAATGGAAAATTAGTCTAACAGAATCTCATCTTCAACCATTTCCTCCAGAGTCTGGCGACGTCGGATGAGCTGCATCTGAGATCCATCCACAAGCACTTCCGCTGCCAGAGGACGCGAGTTGTAGGTAGAGGACATAGAGAAACCGTAAGCCCCGGCGCTCATCTCGGCAAGCAGTTCGCCGGGTTTTACATCCGGCAGTCTGCGGTCCTGTGCCTGAAAGTCACCGGATTCGCAGATGGGTCCGACGACATCTGCCACGATGGAGTCATCTGCCGCATGTCCCTGTACAGGCCAAACCTCGTGGTACCCCTCGTAAAGAGCAGGGCGAATGATATCATTCATGCCGGCATCAATAATTTTGAAGGTCTTTTTTTCGCCTTTCTTCTCATAGAGACAGCGGGTGAGCATTACCGCTGCATTGCCCACCAGACGGCGTCCCGGCTCCAAAAGGATACGCAGGCCCAGTGGCTTAAGCAGGGGAATAAGCGCCTCAGCATAACTATTGAGGGTGATTTGCTCCGGGTGATTCTGCCACCACTCCGGTGATCCGGAAGCCAGACAGCCGTCGTAGACGATTCCAACGCCACCGCCAATGCTCCAGAACTCGATATCGTAAGTAGCCTTGAGCTTTTGCACCAGAGGAGTCAGTTTTTTTACGGCTTGCACGAAGGGGGCGGTTTCGGTGATTTGCGAACCAATGTGCATTTGTACCCCCCGCAGTTTCAGGTGAGGCATTTCTGCATCCACTGTTGCATATAGCGCTTCGATGCGTGAAGCATCAACGCCGAATTTGTTTTCCTGAGTGCCGGTGGTGATGTACTTGTGGGTATGCGCATCCACATTTGGGTTTACCCGTACGGCAACGGGTGCCACAAGACCCATTTCTGCGGCTACACGGTCGATTTTTCGCAATTCCTCTTCACTCTCGCAAATGAAGCAATAAATGCCGCAAGAGAGAGCGTAGCGGATTTCTGTTTCACTTTTCCCCACGCCGGCGTAGGTGCATTGAGTGGGATTCCCTCCGGCCCGGACCACGCGCCAGAGTTCGCCGCCGGAGACGATGTCAAATCCAACACCGCGTTGTGCCATGAGTTTCAGGATGGCCCCGTTGCTGCATGCTTTGACGGCAAAGACCACATGGGCGTCAATAGGCGCAAAGGCAAGTTGTAACTCCTCAAGATCAGAGAGGATGGTGTTTTTGCTGTACACGAAAGTAGGCGTGCCATAGGCAGCAGCTATTTCCTGCAGGTTAAGCTGCTCGCAGTGTAGCGAGCCATTGCGATAGGCGAATCGATGCATGGATTTTTACTTTGTTATTTCGGAAGAAGTTGGGGGAATATCCCTGGGATTGTCGTCGATAATAGTAGCGACCCAATAGAGATCCACTGAGTTTTCAAGGGCCAACTTGGTGAGCACTGTGAAGGGCACAGCTAGCAACATGCCGATGGGTCCCCAAACCCAGCCCCAGATGATCACAGAGAAGAGCACCACGGTGGTTGCTATACCAAACTGTTTCCCCAGGAAGAGAGGTTCAATGCCGTTGCCGATAGTGAGGTTAATCGCCAGATACCCACCCGTCACGATCAACATGCTCCCCCAATCTTGTAAAACGAGAGTCAGCAAGATTGGGGGCACAGCTGCCACAATAGAGCCAATGGTTGGGATGTAGTTGAATACACATGCTACAAGTCCCCACAGAAAGGCGAAAGGCACATGCATAATGTGGCAGAGTCCCCATGCTAAAAGGCCGGTGCTGACACTCGCAAGTGTTTTGATGATGAGGTATTTTTGCACACCGCGCAAGGCATCGATGACTTTCCCCTTGCCCTGGATACTGTTGGGTAGACGTTCAAAATTGCGGCGAAAGAGAGGAGCCTCGCCGAGGATGAAGGTCATGAGAATAAGCACCAGCGTAGTGATCGACATGAAGGAGAGTATGCGACCGGTGAGAGATTGAGAGAAGGAAATGAGCTGTTGGGGATTGAACATTGAAAGCGGCGAATCCAGCAGACTGCGCACGTTCTTTCCGATACTTAGCTGATCTGTCCATTGCAGGAAGGTTTCATACTTGGAGGTGACATGTTGCAGGAAGTTTCCTTGCAGCGTTCTTGTCACATCAGCCGCCAGGAATTTGATCAGGCTGATGAATCCGTAGATCACGCCCATATCAAGCATTACAGTACACGTCACTGCCAGCCAGTGCGGAAGGTGAATGTAGCGTCGTAGAGCTTCCGTGATGGGGTAGCTGATGATAGCCAAGAAGGCGGCAAGAGCAATCGGAATGGTGAAATCGCTACTATACTTCAATCCGAAGAGTACGACGAATGCCGCGGCGGCAGTGAACAGCGCTCGTGCACCCTCACCGGCGGCAAACCCCGAGCGTTCATTGAGTGGTTGTTCCACTGGATCCTGCACTTGCATCGCGGCAATTCTATTCCTTTCCTTTCCGCATTTCAAGACGGAAAACAGCCTTGCATCAGAATTCAAAAGTTACTTGCGCGATAGGGAGGGTGGGCGTATAATGATCCCTGTTATGAAAAAGTATGCAGATGAGCTCGTACGCTACGGTGAAATGGGGATCTCCGTTGATTTTTCAAAAATTGATGTACCCAGGGAACTGACAGATCGACTTGCTCCCGCCGTAAAACAAGCTTTTGTCGATATGGAGGCTCTGGAAGGTGGTGCCATTTCCAACCCGGATGAAAATCGCATGGTGGGGCATTACTGGCTGCGCAACAGCTCGCTTGCTCCGACCCCTGAACTCAAGGCAAAAATTGATGATCCGTACATTGCTTTGAAAGCATTTGCTGCAGATGTGCTTAGCGGTCGTATTCTCACTCCGAGTGGAGAGACCTTTTGCGATTGTCTCGTGATTGGTATCGGCGGCTCGGCATTGGGCCCTGAACTTGTGGCGGATGCACTTCCTGCGCATGGGCTTAAGATGCATTTCCTGGACAACACAGATCCCGATGGAATGTTGCGAGTGCTTAGCCAACTCCGTGTTGCGCGTACACTGGTGGTAGTGATCTCCAAGAGCGGCGGCACACCGGAGACGCGTAATGGTATGATTTGTGCGCAGGAGTTTTTCCTCTCTGCAGGTCACAATTTCGCCCGCCATGCCGTGGCAATCACCGGCGTTGGGTCGCATCTTGACAAGGTCGCGGCAGAAGAGGAGTGGATTACTCGTTTTCCCATGGAAGATTGGGTAGGAGGGCGTACCTCTGAGACCTCAATCGTGGGGTTGTTGCCGGCTGCTCTGCAGGGGGTGGATACTGATTCCTTGCTGCGTGGTGCGGCAGAAATGGATGCCCATACTCGTGTACCGGATCTTACGACGAACGCCGCCATGCGTCTTGCGCTCGCATGGTACGCTGCGGGAGATGGACGCGGAAAACGTGATATGGTCGTGCTGCCCTACAAAGACAGCCTTGTCCTTTTCTCCAAATATTTGCAGCAGCTTGTCATGGAATCTCTCGGAAAGGAGTTGGATTTGGATGGAAAGATCGTGAATCAGGGTATTTCGGTGTATGGCAACAAGGGGTCTACTGATCAGCATGCCTACGTGCAGCAGCTGCGTGATGGCCTCAGTAATTTCTTCGTTACTTTTATCGAGGTGCGCCGCTGCGCATCCGATCTTGTGGAAGTGGAGCCGGGATGTACCGCCGGGGATTACCTGCAGGGCTTTCTGCGGGGTACTCGCAAAGCGCTGACGGAAAGCGGACGCCCAAGTATCACCATTTCCATCCCGCAGGTGGATGCCTTCTGCCTTGGAGCGCTCATAGCTCTCTTTGAGCGAACCGTGGGGTTCTACGCCTCGCTCGTGCACATTAATGCTTACCATCAGCCCGGGGTGCAGGCTGGCAAAAAAGCTGCCGGTTCATTCCTTAAGCTGTTGGCGCAGGTGCGCGGTGCTTTAGGAAACGAGGTTACCACTGCGCCCCAGCTTGCGGCGAGTATCAAAACAGATGAAGAGGATACTTACCATGCTCTTGTGCACTTGGCAGAGTCCGGCAAAGCGAAGTGGATCCAGGCTGCCACGGCAGACCAAGATATTTTCTGCGCTATGCAATGAAGCGTCTTTTTGGCGCAGTTGGTTCTATGATGTTCCGAAATATCCTTCTGCAGTTTTTGGGGCTCGGGGTGTGTGTCCTCCTGCTTGGCGGTGCATTCTACGGTCTCGAGAGGTTATATTTCGCGCCGAGCAGGGTTCCTCCCTGTCAGCAGAAGGATTTGCCGGAAGGACGCATCTGTCCGCAGGAGTTGATGGATCACTGGCGAGATGCGCGGGATCCTTCTCACTATAAGGTGGTGTGGGTAGATGCGCGCAGTGAGAGTGATTATGAGCTCAACCATCTTTTAGGTCAGGGTGACCGCATTTTCCCCATCCGCCCCGGTACAGATTTACCCAGGCTGATGGATGCCGCTATCGAGCGTCTCATCCGGGCAGAGCAAAATGGCGAGTGTATTGTTGTTTTCTGCACGGCATCCTGTACTTCCTCTTCGGAGGTGGCCGATGAATTGCGTCGTACCGGGCTTATCTCTGCCCCCATATTTGTATTGGAGGGCGGCTGGTCTTCCCTGCAAGAGATGCCTTACTTGCAGGACTAGTTTAGGAAGATGGACTACGCAGCCTCCGTTTCAATATTCAAAATTCATGGATAGGCAACCTCACTTGAGGGAAGCCAGGTACCGGAGAAAAATGTTCGCCTTTTGGTGCATCAAGAGATTATGACTCCGAACATTCTCATGATGAGAATGCAGTTGCCTCCTCTCTCGTTTTTGCGTGCATTGAGCACCTAAAAAATCTGCGCAACACGCACGAATTTAACAAATCATGAACAGCAAATTCATTTTCCAATGCTTTTTCTTTAGATGGTAGAATCGAGGAATTCCTTTATGCCGACGGTAGGAAAACGCAGTGAATTATGTTGAAAGCGCGTGAGGTCACGTCTGGCCTTTCGTTCACTGCCGAAGAGCTCAATGGGTGAGAGCTTTTCCGTCGATGGTACGTCAATAATGTGCTGCAGGACGAAGAGCAGGCAGAGAAGGGAAGGAACGCGTTGTGAAGGAGAATTAAAGAGCTGGCGACCGAGTTTCCACGCTTCCTGTTCTCGGCCACGGATACGGCATAGGTTATAAAATTCCTGCCTTTGGTAGAGGGCCGATGCGCCGAGACGAACGGCATCATGGTAAGTTGCAGCAGCTGCAGCAAAATCCGGGAAACGGTTGAGGTCGGCGTACGTATCGCCTAGGCACATGCGCAGTAGAGCAGATCGCGGATGATGCGCAATGCCTTGCTGAAGAAATCGGATGCCACGGTTGAAGTAGGCACGAGAAAGACGCACCTGATCAATAGGAGAGAGCTTTTGATCATTCAGGCAATGCGATGATGCGTTCACTGCCATGTCTCGCGCGGCATTGATCCAGTAGTTCGGACGCTGCGGATTCAGGGTGGTGACCATTTGCCAGCGACGTTCGGCTCGCGGCCAGTCGCGCTGGATCCAAGCCGTGGTAGCATCCAAGACGAGAATTTCCGACGCCAAACTGCTCAATCCGCCCAAGAGGAAGAAGGAAAGTTGTTCCCCCAATGCGTCTCTGGTGCTGATAAGAGAGATAGGGATGGTTGTCATGCGAGAACCTCCTTTCCCTTCAAGTGCTCGTGCGTGACGGGTAAGCGGTGACAGTGCAAATCCCCCGACTGCCAGCAGGATGAATCCGAGCAGCGTGCGAAAAAATCCATTGTAGAGGACTCTGCCGGTCATGGAGGTTGAGCAGCGTATGCCGAGAAAATGATGGCGGGGAATTACGTTTCAGCGGAGAGTCCGAGTCGGTTGCGGATGTCAACGCAAAGTTGTTCCCAGAGCGGCACATGAGCATGAACCGCTTGAGCCCGTTTGAGAGGATTACCCCAGATGGCCTCATATTCTACAGGACGTCCTTTCAGGTAATCCACAGCACTGCTTGGGATAAAGGGACCCATTTTTGCCGTGCGGGTCATTTGGTAATCTGCTATGCCCTTGGGTGTCGGGAAACCTCGTAGCATGGCCGTGATACACACTTCGTCGATGATCGCCCGCGCGCGCCGTACTTGCTCAGGCATGGCAAAAAGTTTTTCCACATCGATACCGCCCAGTGCGAGGCAGAGCCCATTGAAGGGAATGTTCCATGTCAGCTTGCACCAGAGGATTTGCTCCGTATGTCGGAAAAATTCTGTTTTGATACCAGCTTTCGCAAACAATGTCGCCAGTTCTTGCGCGTCGGATAGCCCGGCATCCGTTGGTTCCAGCGGAGCAAATTGGATATCCCCACCTTCCAAGTGTCGTACCCTGCCTGGAGCATCGGTCATGCAGCACACAAAACACAAACCGGTGAACACACGCGCCGCCGGAACAACTTGTGCAATCTGCTCGGCATTTCCCATGCCGTTCTGAAGCGTTACAACACTCGTGTTCTTTTTCAGCAACGGCGGTAGAGCAATAGGGAAAAGATGGTTACAGCACGTCTTCCACGAAACGACCACAAGATCCACAGGACCGCATTCTTCTGGAGAATAGGTGGCGTGCGCGCGAGGCAGGACAATGTCGCCCCTCACACTTTGTATATATAAACCGTTTTCCCGCACATGCTGGCAGGAGGAGCGCATGATGAAGCAGACATCATGCCCCGCCTCCGCCAGACACGCCCCATAGTAGCAGCCAAGTGCCCCGGCGCCGAGAACAGCAATTCTCATGCCGCTACCTTATCATGAATCGTTGCTGTTAGCAATGCGAATTTCTAGTTCTAGTCTTTTGCCTGCTTCTCCTTGTCTCCCTCTCCCTTGCCCGTATCCTGTCCATCTGTGAGCCATTCCACCGGAATGCGCACAAAGCGGATTGTTTTGCTGTCATTAGATTCAAAGAGGACTCCGAAGAAGCCCGGCTCCAGAGGGCAAAGAGCGGAGTAGGCAAACGGACCTTTGCCGAAGTCTTTGGCGACTGGCCAGGTATGTCCATTATCGTAGCTCATTTTGATGACGGCATCTTTGCGACCGCCCACTGGTGATGTGAAGATGATTCGACTCTTGCTGCCACGCGCCTTATCGTCTGCGTGGGAGTAGCGAGCCAGTCCGTTCTGGCAACCCGGACTTGGCAGCTCCCCGTTTGTCTCAATCGGACTCCAAGTCTCCCCTCCGTCTTCAGAGTATGCAACACGGCGACCACCACTGCCCCAGGCTCGTGAAACTACGTAGAGACCTCCATCGTCCGTTTCTGCAACAGACACCTCATTGATGCCTTTGCCAGCTTCAGATTTCTTACCCAGCGCCCATGATTTGCCTCCATCATCAGAGTACGCAGCGGTGAGCACCCAATCACCGAACTTAACTGCTTCATTGAAGACGACAACGAGGCGTCCTTTGTATTTGCCTCGGGATATTTGGACACCCGGGTTGGGCCCGCTGCAGGTGATAGTGGCATCTTCGTGCTTGGTCGTAGATGTCACATCCTTTGGTTTGTTCCATTTCTTTCCAGTGGAGGAGAAACAGACAAAGTTGCGCAGACATTTCGGACCTTTCCAACCGGGGCTCACTTCCCCGCGTTCGCTAACACCGCTTGGATAGTACTGGAAGAAAAGAACGCAGCGTTTTGCATCTCTGTCATAGATGAGGTAGGGATTGTTATAGGTGCCTTTGTTGGGGTCGCTGGCAGCCACGGTCGGTTTACTCCATGTTTTTCCAAAATCTTTGCTGACCGAAATGATGAGATCGTTACTCCCTTGGTCCGTGGCGCGTTTGCGCCCCTCCGCAGCGGCGATGAGCACACCGTTTGCGTTAATGATACAGGGGATTCGGATGCTCGGGTACTCATTGTCTTCCTGAGCCTTAAAAACATCGATTGCGTTTTGATAAGGAACGAAATCCTTGAGGTCAATCGGTTTGTCTGACTTAGCCCACGACTGCATGGGCATCAATAGGAAGCTGAGCAAGGAGACGGTGAGGAATTTGGGGTATTTCATAGGGTGTAATTAATTTATGTTTTTTTGTTTTGGAAGGAAGAAGAAGAGTAGGCCACAGATAACCATTAGGACGCCGGCCATACCGAGCGGTACGCCTAGAGGGACACCACTGTCTTTCAGGAAACCCCCGAGCCAGGAGATGATAGCCCCGGCAGAGACGGAGGTGAGATTCAGCAGACCGTAGCCCGTGGCGGAGAATCGCTCATCGATATTGGAACGCAGCACCGGCATGAGTGTAGCATCCAGAGATCCCTGAGCAACACCCTGCATGGCAACTAATGCCAAGGTGGCGGTGAGCCCGAGAACAATAGGAACCCCGAGAGCAGGAAGCATGGCAATAATCACGCAGGGTCCCGCAAGCAAGTAGCAGAGACCCGGTACGTAGGCGCGTGCATTTTTGTTGCGTCGGTACCAGATATCAGCTACGACGGCAGCCAGCAGTACGGAGGCGTACTTGGCGATGTTAATCCAGAAAGTAGCTTTGGGGCCAGCTTCTGCTTCTGAGATATTGAACATATCTTGCAGGAGGCGGGGGTACCAGTTCATGAGGAACCAGTTTGCAAAGCCCGCGAAAGCGTACATAATGAGCAACAGAATCATGGCGCGTCCTGTGAAGAGGCTGCGCAGGACATGACCGATGCCAAAATCATCCGCTTCGGTTGGTTCTTTCACGGCAGAGACGTTTACCTCTGGGGGCGGAGTAGCTTCTGATTCCGCTACCGTCGGAACCTGCGGGTCGCGTAGTAAGAAGATAACCACGAGAGCATACGCAACTCCAATGAAGCCAAAGGTTTCAAAGGTGAGCCGCCAGCCAAGCATGGTGGATGGACTGCTCGCGATCCACGCTCCATAGCCGGCTAGTATCTGCCCGGCGTAAATGCCGCTCATGTGTAACCCCGTTGCCATGGAACGGGTGGAACCTCTATGATAGTCGGAGATGAGAGCTAGAGCTGCAGGGATGTAGAAAGCCTCGCTGACGCCCATGGCGCCACGCCAGAAGATCAATTCCCCATACGTATCGGCTTTGCCGGTCATCCAAGTGACCACGGACCACACAACCAATGAGCAGAGAATGATAAACTTACGGCTGAAACGATCCGCCAGATAGCCACCGACCGGACTGAGTGCCGCGTACACAATGAGAAAAGCTGTCGTGACGAGTCCGAACTGTTCTTGACTCATTTGGATGCCCTGTTGAGCATCGGTAATGGAAGTGTTGAGAACGGCGAGTAGCTGACGGTCGAAATAGTTGAGCATTACCACTACCCATAGCACGATTACGGCAATCCACGCCCATTTTGAAGGTGCGAGAACGGGTGTATTCGGTGCAATGGATTTGGTGCGCAGTCCGTTCCGAACCGCTAGGATTACGGCTGCCACGGCTACGATGAGCGCCAGCAACAGAGTGAGCCCGGCATGGTCACTGCACCCGCGAATGAATTCTGCAAAGAAATTCACGTCTTTCACCGGTGCTCCGGTGGCGTCGGATGAGTGGAAAAACCAGCTGAGCCAGTCGGGGAGCGAAAAAGGAGCCATAGGAGAAGATAATTAGTTGTTTCTAATGAGGTAGACGTTAGGTGTACGTACACCTGGCAGGATTTCTCCTGAAACAGTGATGAGAGCGTCAGGCAGCTGCACAGCGGGGAAGGTAGCTATACCTTCCGGCAGTTCGCCCACTTTCTGCCAGGTACTCGAGGCAGGAGCGAAAGCGTAAATGCTTTTGTTCTGTCCAGGGTGCCTTGCCGGAGCTTTGCCTATCAGAGAAGAACGGTAAAAATTCCCGGGATCACCGCCGATGACGTAGATCTTCCCATTTAGCACAGGTAAGGGCGTTGCGACGCCCACGAGCGTCTCCGGCATGTCAGCCTGCACTCGTGCCCACGTGTTGGAACAGGGGTCGTAGCAGAGCACCTCGCTGAGGTATGTACGCTCTGGCTGTCCCTTGGCATCCGGATGCAACGAGCAACCGCCCATCACGTAGATGAGTCCATCGTGCACTGCTGCTGCTGCCAGCATACGCCCACTTGGCATAGGAGCCAGTTCCTTCCACCCGGCGTTGATGTTATCAAGATCCAACATGTAGCAGCTACTTAGCGCTTCTGTACTCGTCTCGGTTTCCTGACCACCAATGACGTAAAATCTGTTGCACACGAGGGCGAATGCAGGGTATGCAATGCTCTTTGGTAAATTCGGCAGGGCCTCTGAGACAAGCTGCATATCGTGCAACGCAGTGCGGGTTACCTTGGCAGAGTGTCCCTCCTCATTGCAGCCGCCAGCCAATAAGAAACCTTGTGCAGTGCCGGCATAGGCAGCATAGGCAGAGGGGCGTGGAAGCTGTCCAATTGTGCGGAATTGCATGGGTTTGCCGTTCTTGGACAACGTAGCGATGGCTGCATCGCTGTAATAAGCTTTTGCCCCGCGTTCTTCAGGAGTTTGAGCATGAGGTTTGGCGTGCGGGAAGTTTGCTCCGCCGGCAATCACGATGGCGGGTTCGGATTGTCCTTCCCTTGCAGGAAGTAAAACAGCTGCCATCCCAGCGCGCCCCACGGAATCACTAATTCGCCCTTGTACAGAGATCTCTTCTGCCACGGCCGTGGTAGCACCGGCAAGACACAAGCCAATTAGGTAGGAACTGAGTCTCTTCATGGTTGGTTCTGTTTGGAGAGAGAAAAAAGGAGAGGTTAGTTAGTCGAGACAGATGCTCCATACTTGGTTGGAGCGTTTGCCGGGGCTTTGCTCGCCGTTCACGATGACAGCACGCCCGCACCATTCGGCGCAGGGGAGAACCGCCCGCGCTGCCGCTACTTCGCCTGCTTCGCGCCATTCGTCAGTCTCGAGGTTGTAGCAGAGGCTCGCTCTGTGGAAGCCGGGATGAGTTGCCGAGGCTGGTAAGCGTATCGTACCGTCATCCCCACCCAGTAGATAGATTTCACCGCCTAACACAGGTGCAGGAGTCGGCGCCGCAGCACAAAATCGAGGAAGATCAGCAAGGTGTTGCCACCCTTCATCGTTGCTGTACTGCCATGCTTCAGTGAGCATATCACGCTGCATGCGCCCGTCCTCGCCAGGTTTCAGCCCAATGCCGCCAAATACATAAAATCTCCCGTCGATAGCCGACATTTCATGCAGGAAGCGTCCACGACCTGGAAGGGGAGCTTGCTCGCACCAGCTATCGGTAGCGGCGGAATAGACAAAAAGACGATTCAGAGCATCCTGTTCGCCGGGAGCAAAGCTGCCGCCTAATACATACACGTCTTCCCCCACGAGTACCGCACTGTGACCGGTGAGAGGCATCGGCAAAGAGGCGAGCGGTTCGCAGGTTGCTTTGCCGTCGCGGCATGTCAGTAGATAACACTTTGCTGTAACTCCGTCAGCATTACACCCGCCGATGAGCATTACTCCCATGGGCAGGGAAATCGAAGCTCCGTAGCCGAGTGGTCCGGGGAGTGTTCCAACTTTTTCCCATTGTTCAGCTCCGGGACGCAAGGCAAATATTGCATCCGTCCATTCCTTTTTTCCTCCCTCCCAAAGAGGCTTTTCTGGAAAGTTGGCACCACCTGCCACCAGAAGCATTTCCCCATGCACTCCAGCATACGAACCTGCAAAACCTTCCGCATCCGGCAGGTCGGGCAGTCTTTCCCACTTAAGGTCATCCGTTCTCATTGCGACGCCTCAGTCTGACAGAGAAGCTACACAATGTCAAGAAAAAACACTTTAAATTTCTTTATTCTGATCCAGAAAATATGCGCTCATTTTAGCGGAATCCAGTACATGAATTAAATGCAGGTCTTTTTTTCTCCAGTGCATATTGGATACGTTTGTCTGTACTGCGGGGAGCAATTGTGTTCCCTGACGCGATTGCTTCGAGTTTGCTCTGTACTTTTTGAATGAGTTATGCTTTGATTGGCGCGCATGAGCATCGGAGACGGACGAGAAGGGAAGATACGCGCCGCGTTGGCAAAAGGTCGGCTGGGAGGCAAACTTGCCGGACTCAGTCTGCCGCGGCAGATTATCACTATTGCCCTCTGGCCCTTGCTTGAGCAGGTGATGAGTTTTATTTGTTCTTCCACTTCTCTGATCCTTGCCACCGGCATGAGTGACGACGGAGTTGTGAAAGAACAACTCGCTTCCGGTATCGGGGTGACAGGGTATGTGATGTGGCTTGGCTTTCTTATGCAGGGTGCGGTGGGGATGGGCGCCACGGCTATCGTGAGTCGCATGACTGGTGCTCGTCGATTTGAGGAGGGAAATTTTGCGGCTAATCAGTCGGCTGTGTTAGGATTCATAGCGGGTTTACTTTCATCCGCGTTGATGTATATCACGGCGGAGTTTCTCGTGACAGAACTGCTGAATCTTTCGGATTTCGCGCGAGAAGTTGCCCTTCGTTTCATGTACACAGGTTGCTGGGTCGCGGTGTTTTCCGGGGTTGTTTTTGCAGTGAACGCTGCTTTGCGCGGCAGCGGCGATACGAAAACTCCGTTTTTTATCATGCTGGCGGTGGATGGATTGAACGTGGTCTTCAGTCTTATCTTCGTGTACGGATGCGGCATGTTTGTGGAAGGTTTGGCCTGGGGCATGGTGTTGGGTATGGCAGTGGCGAGCGTGATTTTAGTGTGGATATTAATACGTCACACTTTGCAGATGCGTCGCCGCATGAGAGGAGAGACGAATTCGCTGGATGCGTTTTGCGCCGCTCAGGGTGAGACATATGTGCCACCTCTTTTCCTGCGGTTGCGTGACATGAAACCAAGTTGGGGGATGATGACTCGCATCCTCAATATTGGTTTGCCTCAGGCGGTGGAGGTTGGTGGTATCTGGCTTATTCAAATTTATGTTCTGCACGTCATTTCCCGTCTGGGGGATGCTTCCGTGGGTGCGCACACTATCGCTATCCGCATCGAATCGCTCAGTTTTCTTCCGGGGTTTGCGATTGGGGTGGCAGGAGCGGCACTTGTGGGACAATACCTCGGTAGCGGTAGTGTGCGACTGGCGCATGAGACGGCTCGACGCTGTATGCATTACAGCGTGCTCTTCATGGGTTTAATGGGAGTTGTTTTTTACCTCTTCCCTGAATACTTTGTGCGTATTTTTGCTTCAGATTCTCCGGGGCTTATGGCGGTAGCAGTGCCGGTGGTGCAGGTCTTTTTGCTTGCTGAACCGTTTTATGCGGCGATGCTAATGCTTAAAATGTGTTTGCGTGGAGCAGGGGATACCCGTCGCGTAACCTATGTTTCCTATGGATGCATGGGATTTTTCCGCGTAGGATGCTTGTTCCTTTGGAATTTTTTCTGGCCGGAGTCGCTCTCCCTTGTGGCTCTCTGGTGTCTCTTTGTGGTGGATATGGCGGTAGAGTATTTCATCCTCCAACGCATGCTCGATGGTTTAGTCTGGGCGCGCAAGCGAGTGTGATTTTTGCCCTGTGCTCTTGCCATACGTTGGGATGCGTGCTACAATCCCCGCGATGACCTTCTACGAAGAATTGCAGTGGCGCGGTCTGGTAAATCAGATCTCGGATGAGAAGTTGATTGATAAGCTTAATGCTGGTGGTCTTACATTTTACATCGGAACTGATCCGACCGGTGATAGTTTACACTTGGGACATTATTCGAGTTTCTTGATTACCAAACGACTACAACGTGCCGGACATCACCCGCTCCTGCTTGTCGGACTCGCCACTGGTCTGGTGGGAGACCCGCGAGGTACAGTAGAGCGCGAGCTGCAACAACGGGAACTCGTAGTACGCAACTACGAGAGTTTGTGCGCCCAGGTGGAGCGCATTTTTGGGTTTGAAGTGGTGAATAATTATGATTGGATCTCCAAATTAAATGTTATCGATTTTTTTCGCGATTACGGGAAATTCATCAATGTCGGCTACATGCTCACAAAGGATCACGTGCGGCGCCAGATGGAGACAGGCATTTCCTATGCGGAGTTTTCCTACATGCTGATTCAGGCGATTGATTTCAAATATCTGCATGAGACGCGAGGGGTGGATCTTCAGGTGGCTGGTAGCGATCAGTGGGGCAATATCACGACCGGCATTGAACTCATCCGCAAGACAACAGGAGATGAGGTATTTGGTCTCACTATGCCCTTGGTGACAGACAGCCAGGGGAACAAATTCGGTAAGAGTGAGGGAAATGCACTGTGGTTGGATAAGGAGAAGACGTCGTCTTATGATCTCTACCAGTTTCTCATCAATGCTGAGGATTCAGAGGTGATATCCTACCTCAAGCGTCTCACTTTCCTCACGCCTGAGCAAATCATGCAGATTGAGTCTGAGCATTTGGCGCACCCCGAACAGCGACTTGCTCAGCAAACTCTTGCACGTGAGATCATCACGGATTTGCATGGCTCCGAAGAATACGAGCGCGCTGTGCAGACCAGCAGAAAACTCTTCGCGGGTGATTATTCCGGAATGAATCTCAAGGAGGTTCAATCTGCCCTTCGTGGAGCGCCTCAAGTTCAATTACGAGAGGGAATGGCTCTCGCGGATGCATTGGTACAGACCGGTATTTGCTCCTCCAAGCGAGAGGCTCGCGAGTTTCTTGCCAATGGCGCTATTTCTCTCAATGGTACGGTGGTGAAGGACCCTGCCACGATCATCGGTAAGGCGCTGGCGGGTGGAGAGGCATACATCATCATCCGCCGTGGTAAGAAGAAATATTATCTCGGTCTCTTTGCATGATGCGTCTTTCAATCATTTTTTTGTTGATGTGCACTCTTCCGGTGGTGGCGGAATCTCCAACTCCGGATGTTGGGGAGGTCGTTGAGGCGCCGGCTTCATTGTCTGCTGCGCAGAAGGATGCTGTCAAGCGCGTGCTCTTGGCTCGAGCGGTACAGATTAAGGTAAATCGTCATCGTATTACACCGGAGGCGGCAGCCGCCAATGTTGCTCTTGCAAAGCAGTTAGGCGCTCCGGATGAGTTCGTGGGGGCTTTGATCCGGGAAATGGGGCATCCTCTGGCGGGACGTGCCGCTTACGATCATCGACAGCAAATGGAGGAAATGACGCAAGAATATGAAATCGACGCGTTACAGATTCGCCTTTTCGTCGAGGGTTTGCAGGTGGAACCGGGGAAAATTGCTGAGGTAATTGATTGGCTCCCCGTGCGAGATTTGTTTAATCTTGCTACCTTGGAACAACTCAAACTTCTGCGTGGGGATACGCTACCGGGGAAACTCACGGAGCTGCAAGCTCTGTACGAAAAAATGCTGGAGGTTTACAACACGATTAATTCACGGGAAACAGCAGATGCCGCTGCGCAGACACTTCTTTCCTGTCTGCCGGAACTTGATCGAACGGCTTCGATTCGCATGTTATTGCGCAGAATGGGGTCACATCGACTTCCCGGTTATGATGAGATTGTAGGAGATATTGCGCGTCGCCTTTCTTCTCGCCGTAGGGAGTTATTTGAATCTTCCTTCTATGCCTCGGTTCACATGGAGGCATTAGATGCTCTGCTGTGCTTCTGAAAGATTTCACGCGGTTGACAAGAGATAGGGGAGATGTTAGGATCACGGTATGGCGCGCGATGGACGACCTGAACTGTTGGCTCCGGCTGGAGATTGGGAATGTGCGCGCGCTGCTGTGGCAAATGGAGCGGATGCAGTTTATTTTGGGACGGATCATCTGAACGCGCGCATGAGGGCGCATAACTTTACCTGTGAGGATGTGTACGGGCTCATGGAGTTTCTGCACAGTCGCGGGGTGCGTGGGTACGTGACGATGAACGTACTGATTTTCCCAAGAGAGATGCCAAAGGCTGTGGAGTATCTCCACCTGCTGGATGATGCCGGAGTGGATGGTGTGATTGTGCAAGATATGGGGCTCGCGGGGATCATTGCGCAGCAGAGACGTGCTGGTTCTCTGCGCATGGAGCTCCATATCTCCACCCAAATGAGTGTGTGTTGCCCGGAGGCTGTTCAACTGGTGGATCATCTGTACTTTCCGGAGCAGATTGTCCTGGCTCGAGAGTTGTCTTTGCAAGAAATCGCCGCGTGTGCAGAGGTTACTTCTGCTTGCATCGAGGTGTTTTGTCACGGCGCGCTGTGTGTCTCGTATTCCGGACAATGCCTTACCAGTGAGACGCTCGGTTGTCGTAGCGCGAATCGCGGTGAATGCGCCCAAGCTTGTCGGTTGCCTTATCGTTTGCGTGTGGATGGGAAATTGCTTGATCTTGGACCTCGTCGATTCCTCTTTTCACCGCAGGATTTGTGTACGCCGGAGCTTGTGGCTTCCATGCTGCGCGCAGGGGTTCGTAGTTTCAAGATTGAAGGACGCCTCAAGAGCTGGGAGTATGTAGCGGCGGTGACTAGAACTTACCGTCGCGCTTTGGATGCCGCGATGGCGGGTGAGGAATATACCTTGAGGAATGAGGAGCTTTACGCCCTTCGTATGACCTTCTCGCGCGGGTTTTCTGCCGGTTGGTTGCAGGGGACAGATCATCCTCGTCTTACACATGGCACTTTCTCGAAAAAACGCGGGGTGGCGGTAGGCAGAGTGGCTTGTCTCACAGGAGGATGCCTTACGCTTGCAGAGGAACCGAAAGTGCCGCTCGTTCCGGGAGATGGATTTGTAGTTGTTTCTCCGGAGTTTGAACCTGAGGGGGAAATGGAGTTTGGTGGTAGAATTTATAGGATTGATGGGAAACGAACACTGTATTTCAGGAGCAATTCAGGAATGGATGGAAATGGATCGTTTCTCGGCGGTATGCTTTATAAGTCCTCTGATCCTTCTCTCAGCAGGTACTTGCGGTCAACCTGCAAGTTGCGTGAGCTGCGACCGAAAGAGGGGAAAGAGACGCTGGATATGCGTTTCACCGTACAAATGGGGAAACCTGCTCAGTTGGAGGCCCGCGGAGTATGTGTTTTGAGTGAGGTGTTGCCGCAACCGGCGCTTCGCCATGAGTTGGACGAGGAGAATCTGCGAGTACGTCTTTTCCGTTTAGGTGGCACTCCATTTGTCCCCGGCAAGTTGGAGTGTCGTGTGGAACCAGGTTTGATGCTGCCGATCGCCGAGCTTAACCGCATGCGCCGCGATCTCGTGAAAAAATTGACAGAGTTTGTTTCTGATTCTCGACGCGTTCATTTTCTGCCGACGTTGGCACAATTTGATCCTCCCAAACAGACTGCTGCCGTAGAGTTGAGCGCACTCTGCCGCACATTGGAGCAAGCGCATGCCGCTCTACAGTGCGGGGTTCGGCGCATATATCTTGATCCAGTTGATTTGCGTAAGCTATCACCGTGGACGTCAGAACTGCGCGCGTTGTTTCCATCCGCTCAATTTTGGGGAGTTACTTTGCGCGTGATGAAACCTCGGGAGAGCGGTTATTTCCGTTTCTTGCGTGAGATGCGACCGGACGGTATTCTTGTACGTAACCTTGGCGCCGCGCGGTATTGGCTTGGGAAGAGCGTACCTCTTGTTGGTGATTTTTCATTGAATATCGCAAATGCGGAGAGTGTGATGCTTTGGCGCGAGCTCGGAATGCTGGCTTGTACAGTGTCTTATGACTTGAATATGCACCAGATTCGAGATCTCTTGAAGAGTGGCTGCGGACCTCACCTGGAGCTTGTGCTGCACCAACATATTCCGATGTTCCATTGCGAGCATTGTGTGTTTTGCACCTTCCTGTCTCACGGGCACAATTTCAAGGATTGTGGGCAACCTTGCCGACATCATTCGGTGCGGGTAAGGGATCGTAAGGGAGCGGAGCACTACTTGGTTAGCGATGAGGGCTGTCGTAATACACTATTCAACGCCCGTGCTCAATCCGCTGCTCGGTGTGTGCCGGATGCTTTACGCTGTGGGCTCTCGCGACTGCGTGTGGAGTTCCTCCTCGAGGATGCTATTCAGGTACGTCGTATCATGGAAAGCTATAACAGTTTCCTAGAGAAAAAGATCGGCGTGGATTTATTGTTGCGCAAACTCGGTGTCATTGATCGCCCCGGTGTAACTGAGCCGGAACGCTAAGTTCGTACACACCGACACGCACACAAAGCACTCCCCAATAGAATAGAGAGCTTCCGGGAGGACAGCGATAACCCTTTTCTGGTTAGAGCAGGGCTTTGAGATGCGCCACAATATTATCCTTGGAGGTAGCTCCCGTGATGGTATCCACTAGTTCACCGTTCTTAAAGAAGAGAAGGGTGGGAATAGAACGGATACCAAAGCGATTTGCCAGGGATACGTTGCCGTCCACGTCTACCTTGCCAACTTTGGCTACACCCGCCATCTCCGTGGCGATCTGATCAATAATGGGAGAGATCATTTTGCAAGGACCGCACCATGTGGCCCAGAAATCCACCAAAACCGGAATGGATGAACCAACGACTTCCGTTTCAAAATTTGCCTCTGTAATGACTAGTGCCATAGCTGTATTTTTGGATGATGATGTGAAGTAAAAGGTTGAATGTATGTTTATTCTTCTTCGTCGTCAGAGTCTTCTTCGTCGGAGGACGACGAAGATCCTTCCTCTGCGTCAGAAGTTGTCTGTTCTTCAGGTTCATCCGCCGTAGCAAAATCCCCGGTAGAATCAGCGCTTACTGTTGCCGGCTCCCCGAAGAGGTACCCAGAACTGCGTTTTGGAGTTTGATCCGTCGAGTAGACGGTGAAAAGAAGCCACGCAGCCATAAGCAAGGCGGCAATATTGACGCCAATGAAAGCAGGGGTCGCCGGCTTATTTTCCTCCTCATCATCTGCTGCGGTCGCCTGGCGCGAAAATCCCGCAGGCTTGGTGAATCCCGCAGGTTTTGGGGAGGTTGCCTTTTTCGCACCACCGGGAGCGGCTGGTTTGCCGATCGGTGCGGTGGCAGTGGGCATAGAGATGGTGGAAGAGGCTTTAGGTGTGCCGGGCTTGCCCGCCTTCAGAGGAGATGCTCCTCCGGCAGTCGGTGCCGCAGGTTTAAGTCCCGGCGTTGCCGGTCTAGGAACAGCGGGACGAGCCAAAGGAACCGTAGCGGTAGGCGTTGCCGGCGCTGCCGGACGAAGCGGTATCCCCGGCACGACAGGTGCTTGGGGAGCAACACCGGGGAAAACAGGAACCCTCGGAGGAGACATAACCGGTGCTCCGGGCACGACCGGAGGTGGGAAAACAGGGGAAACCCCGGGAGGAGGAACAGGTACACCGGGACGTGGAGGCATGGGCACAGAGCCAGGTGCCATTGGTGCCGAAACAGGAGCCGACGGAGGTGTCACCCGAGGAATTGTTGCTCCGGGAGGAACAGGCACACCGGGAGCAGCTGGTGGAATTGGCATCCCCGGCGCGGGCGGCGGCACTGGCATGCCGGGCGCTGGAGGTGGTACGGGACGAGTTGGTGCCGGGGGAATATTCATGGTAGTCGTAAAAAGTTTGACCCTCCTAGGGGTTCCCTCCTATATTGCACATTTTTGGAGCCAAAGCAAGCGGAAAACGTATCGGATGCAATATTTTTTGGTCATCAGCTCCTAAAATTATTCGGACAATCTGCTGCTCCCCCTGTCAAGTGCCGGCTTTTATCGGGAAACAATAGATCCAAATTTGCACGTGCATACAGTCATGCTCGAAATGCGCACCTCCTCTCTGGACAGACGAGGAGTGACTTGGTTCCCAATGCCGATTATCACTGGGTTGGTTGTGCTGCTGGCAGAATTCGGACGATGGGCTTCTTCCTTTCGGAGAGATACTCAATACGGATGTTGTTTGAGTTGAGTTCAGGAGGAATTCCCCGCTTGAGGGAGGGAAGAATAATGATGCAACTAGGTCTTACATCATTCAAAAAAACTTGTTCATCAACAGGTTCATGGTGATTATATCCTAAAATCACGATGTCTGCACGTTTCTCTGCCTGGGGAATGGTTTCCATGGTGCTCTGTGCGGCGTTGCCGATATAGAGCACTCGCAAACCGTCCTGTCTTCTCCATATCACCACGGGTTGTCGGTTTTCTGCCGCTCGTTGAGGCAAATGCTTCGCTGCCGGGTAAATTGAAAAAGTGCCGGCGGAGGTGCCCAAGTGCAGTGGGGTCGAGAGTTCTCGTGGAGAACAGAGATGCATCTTTGGCCAGTTGCGGGTGTAGATTTTCCCCGCCGGTGAATTTTTCTCGACGCCAAAAGTCCACACTGGAGAATACCCCGCGTGAAAAAGTGCCGGCTGCACGGAATAACGAGCATTCCCGTCCTTCCCTACATCTCCGATCAGGACGCCCGGGTTCCCCAGTACGCATGCGCTTTTGCCGTAGGGCAGGCAGAGCGCCATTCCCTCATCTGCTTTTGCCGGAGGCTGCGCACTGAGGTATGCCCCGGGCAGTTCGCTGAAAAAACCGACAATACTGAGCAGCAAACTCGCCCCGTGCAGTGCAGCACTGCTCACCGCAGTGCTCAGCAGAGGGATCCAACCGAGTAAAAGCCATAGAAGCCCGGATGCCATCACTATCGGCAGAATGGGTACCAGAGCAAGATTAGTGAGGTAGCTGCAGGTGTTGACCACGTGGAAAAGATTCATCGTGAGAGGAAGCGAGACGAGCCAGGCGCAGAGCGATACTACAACGGCACCGCGCAGTGCAAGCTCCATGGAAACCTGCGTTCTTTCCCACGTGTTGTGCAGGCGAATTGGCAGATAATCGTTTGGCCCGAACCACGGTTTGCTACCCATGCCATACCATACTCCCAGGCAGATGCCTCCGTAGACCGCGAAAGACAGTTGAAATCCCGCTTGGTAGAGTTGCCAGGGTTGTATCATGAGTACGGCAAGCGCTGCACCGCTCCATGTGTTGACCAAACTTACTCGTCGTCGCAGAATGAGCCCTCCCAACAGTACTGCTAACATCGTGCAGGCCCGCAGTGCCGGCACTGCCATGCCGGTGATGATGACGTAGAACCCTGTGCTCACAAGGATTACAATACGTCCAGCGCGCGGATGCACGTGAAACAGACGGAGTAACAGTCCCACCAGCCAAGCGACGATGCCGACGTGCAGTCCGCTTACTGCGAAGGCATGCAAGCAGCCGCTGCGGCGGAAGAGTTCCATCGTTTCTGGTGCGGCTTCACTTTTCTCACCCAACACGAGGGCGCAGAGAACCTGTCGGCGTTCATCGTCTTCTGTACCGGACGGCATGATGCGCAGCATGAGCTTTTCTCGGCATTGCGTGGCAAATCGACGAAGGCGGCCAATGCCGAGAGAATTTCCGATTTTTTCTACGTGACAGGCGGTGTAGATACCGCAGATTCCTTGACCTCGCAGGCGATTTTCTGTCGAATACATGCCTTGCACCGCCGGTTCAGTCGTCTCCGTCGGAGTTGCAACAACGCGCACTTCATCGCCGGGATCCATGCTGTTATCGCTTCGGATCTCTGCGCGTATCCCGAGCCAACCCGTCTCCAGTACGAAGCCGCGGGATGTAGAGGAGACAACGGTGCCTTGCAGAGTGATGGTCCCCCCCTTTCCCTGAGCTAGCAAGCGCTTTAAATTTTGTTCGCGGCAGTCTTGACTTGTCCACACCAAAGCTCCGCATAGGATGCTGCAGAGGCAAATCCGCGGCAAACCGAGCAGAACTCCTGAGACAATGCCTACGATCGCACAAATATATCCGGCAGAACCGCCCACAGCCACTCCAACCACGGCCAGAAGAGGCAAAAATAGAGGTGCGTGCACTACCACCCCGCGCACCTTGCTCAACCTGTTCTCCCTAGTCGCAGCTTTGGTCCCGCTTGATTCGACGCGCTCCTGCATTCCGCCAGCATAGCAGTCAGTCGTATTTTGCGCAAGCGTAGATTCAGGGTAATATGTTACACACTTGTTTTACGGTCATTATCGTGCATCGTCCAATGAAATTTGTCTTTGTTCAAGATTTGTAAAGCTCGAGATTCATCAAAGATTATCGGTAAATTTCTATCCTCTGTTATTATCATTGATCCTGCCTTTCGGATGTCTCCAATTCAGGAGGTGAAACATTTAATTGTGATGTATCCGGATTTTTTTCGGCATCCGATTCGCCAAGACTCATTTTGGGGTCGATACCCATGCTGCCAAGCTTATGAAAATGGTAATCAATCCCGCTGCGGGGCGAGTTCCACTTCTTCTCTGCCTCCGTGTAAGCCGCTTGCAGCTCATTAATCTTTGTCTGAATCTTTGTGAAAACCTTGTAATACGTAGTAAACGCTTCGTAGAGCTTTTTGGCTTGCAAGAATACGTCAGAGGCGTTCTTGAGTTGAGTTTCATTGAGCCAAAGGTGCTGGGCAAGAACAAGCGCCATGCTGAGATTGGTCGGGCCGACCAATAGAATTTTCTTGTCGTATGCGTAACTCAATAGATTTGGATCAGCTTGCAGAGCGGCGATATATCCTCCTTCGTTCGGCATGAACATCAGCACATAGTCAATGGAGTCATTCACAATATCTTCTTTGCGAAGCGATGCGTAATTTTTTGCTGCTAAATGGTCGATATGATTGCGCACAGCAGTGAGGTGCCTCTTGAGTTTTTCCTGTTGTGTCTGTTCATCCGGTGCGTTTACGTAGTCGACATAATCGTTCAGGGAAACTTTGGCATCAATGATCACACTGCGATTGCGTGGGAACATGATAATGGCGTCGGGAATCCATTTTTTGCCGGTGTCAGTGTCCTTGAAATCTTCCTGGAGACGATAGTGTTCATTCTTCCGCAGACCACTGTTTTCCAGCATTTTTTCCAAGATCATCTCTCCCCATTGTCCCTGCAATTTATGGCTTCCGCGCAGAGCATTAGCCAATTCTGAGGCACCCTTGCTGATTTGATCAGTTTTCTGGGTCATTTGCAGGAGGCGCTCTTCCAGTCGTGTGCGTCCTTCCAGTCCGTTTTTTTGAGCCTCCTGCAATGCTGTGGAAAGACCGTTCAATTGCTGATGCAAGGGCTTCAGCAAGGCATCTATACTTCCTGTGTTTTCAGTTTTCAGCTGCTGGCTCCGCTCCCGCAGGGTTTCTGTTGCGAGATTCTTGAACTCACTGACCATACTTTTCCGATCGGCTTCCCAGCGTTGCTGCTGCTCGATTCGATTCACTTCAAATTGATCGCGTAGGTGCCGCAATTCTTCGACGTGTTCTTCTTTTACTCGGTCAAGCTGGCGGTTCAATAGTTTACTTTCTGCCTCCAATTTCGCTTTGTCCGCTCGCAATTTTGTCATGCGACAGAGTGTGATGATCCATGCGCTGAAAAAAAGGAGCGCCAACACGGCGATCCCAGCTAGTCCGAGGATATATACTTCCTTCATTTCCGTCGTTGCTTCGTTGCTCCCGTCTTTCCCGTATGCAATACAGGTTCTCTCCTATTTCGGACAATCCGTTTCGATGAACGTATCACCTGTGTACCTCGGCTTAGATACGGAAGTATATTTTCCAACGTTCACCACGCCTCATGCCATAGGTGAGATCACATCAAAGCAGGTTATAACCTCAATCGGAGAAATCGCGCGTATGCCAAAAGGGCTGCCCAGTGCGTTTGCCTCAGGAACCACAGGGCTTGTCCGGAATAGCGCGGCAAGGGTGAAGATCACTTTGCCGCGGCAGCTTTTTCGTCCATCCGAGTGCGTACCTTGCCCTCGACCTCAGCGTAAAGGTTAGCATTGGTACGCAAAGTCTCTTTTGCACCATCACGTCCTTGAGCAAGCTGGTTACCGTCATAGCTGAACCACGAGCCACGTTTCTGAATGATGTCGTACTCCATTGCGAGGTCGATAAGACTGCCAACGGAGGAAATTCCTTCGTTGTACATGATGTCAAATTCGCATTCGGTGAAAGGAGGTGCAACTTTATTTTTCACAACCTTGAGCTTGGTACGATTGCCTGCCACGGCACCGTCCGCACCCTTGATTTGCCCAATGCGGCGGATATCGCAGCGCACGGAAGCGTAAAACTTCAGTGCCCGCCCCCCGGGAGTTGTCTCAGGGTTGCCAAACATTACTCCGATCTTCTCGCGAATCTGGTTTGTGAAAATACAGACCGTGCGCGCTTTAGCTATGAGCGAGGTAAGTTTGCGCAATGCCGCACTCATCAACCTAGCTTGGGCTCCTACCGTGCTATCGCCTATATCACCTTCCAGCTCTTGCCGCGTAACAAGGGCTGCTACGGAATCCACAACGATCACGTCAATGGTATTGGAGCGCACGAGAGCCTCACAAATCTGCAAGGCTTCTTCACCGCTGCCGGGTTGAGAGACGAGTAAATCATCCAAGTTCACGCCAAGTTTGGCGGCGTAAGCGGGATCCAACGCATGCTCTACGTCAATGAATGCCGCCAGACCGCCCGCTTTCTGTGCTTGTGCAATGGCGGTAAGTGTCAACGTAGTCTTGCCGGAAGATTCGGGACCAAATACCTCCACGATGCGTCCGCGTGGGAATCCGCCAACACCCAATGCCCGGTCAATCAACAGATTCCCCGTAGGTATTACCTCCACCTCCATTGTCTTTTTATCCCCCAAACGAACGATGGCATTTTCTCCAAAATCCTTTTGAATCTGCAGCATGGCGGCGTCCAGCGCCCGCTGACGTGCTGCGCGCATCTTGTCATTATCCTGTGTCATTTCCTTGCTCATATATGGGAAAGATTACCTGTTTGCCCTCCTCCTTGCAAGACAAAATTCCGCCAGCAGGAAAAGGGAGTGTGTGTCCCAATTAAGTTCCTCAACCCTGTCATGCTTAGGAGCACAACGTAAGTGCGTATATGGCAAGCTGGTAGTGCGGGTGTTACCGGGGATGGGAGGAGTCGATAAGCGCAATTTCTGATGCGGTTGTTCTCGGGGCTGTGTTCAACGTTTTCAGCGCTTGAGCTGAGGTCTGAAGTGCCCCGTGATGGGGAAGGCGAAAAGACCTTCCTCTTCTTGCGTTCCCATACCGATGTTATGGATGATGAGAGGCTCGCCTTGATCATTTTTCATATCGCTCACGATCATGATGTGTGGCAAGTTTCCTGCCACGGTACAGATGACCAGGTCGCCGGGCAAATAATCTGCGGGATTATTGGTGATGGGCAATGCCCAACCACGGCGTGTGAAGAAAGTGTACAGGTTCGGAACACGACGATGGTCGATATTTGTATCCGGCCGTTTGAGTCCCCAATTTTTGGGGTAGACGGAGAAATGCGGCTTCATGTCTTCATGCACGGCTTTTTGCAGGTCAAATCCAAGAGCGCGCAGAGCGCGGATGACGACATCCGTGCACACACCACGTGAAATAGGAACATCTCCTCCTGGGTAAGGAATGCTTTCGTACGCCCCATCGTATTCCACGGTGACGCCGATTTGTTTGCGGGCGGCAGCAGGCAACCGCTCGTCTCCCCACGCAGCAGGGCAAATTAGCAGAACAATCAGTAATAATAGGAATGACTTCATCACATCAAAAACGCTCGAGGTACTCACTCCATGATGCTCCCACGAGAAGTTGCTATTTCTCATGGATCGGAGAGAAGGATTGATGTTTTCTCTCCGTAGAGGGATCAATGCAGAGAATTTCACGTGCCTGCGGTGAGAGCAGGTGATTCTGCTCGAGTCGTGCAATATGGGCGCGAATAGCTTCCCACGCCGTATTGAATTCGCCGGCGAGCTGCTGGGCGGCGATGTAATCTTGGGTGGTTGGTTCAGAGAGGTTCTGTTGACCGCGTGCGATATGTCGTGCAAAACGGGCGAGACGTTGCAACTCTGGCAGAGCGGCATGCACACTTTCTTCGTCCCGGCATGTTGCAAGACAGGCTTCCGTCCGCTGTAATAAATCGATAAGCTGGCGCGCAGCCTCAGAATGAGTGAGCGGTGGCGGTGGAAGTTTTTCCTGCTGATTGGGCTGTTCAGGTTGCTTGTCGGTCTCCACAGCGCTCACCAACGGTAGCAGCGCGAAGATGGCGGTGGAAAGGAATCTCATCATTGTTGGTGATGGAAGATGTGAAACTCAGCCGAGAGCGGCAAGCATGGTTTCCAGATGATTCTTTTTGCTCAGCCATTCGGCAAGGCGCTCCTTTTCCTGCTGGACTACGTCGGCTGGAGCTCGCTGCACAAAGGACTCATTGGATAGTTTTGCCTGGCTGCGTTTTATTTCCACGGAGATTTTCTCGAGTCCCCTGGAGATACGCGTTTTCTCCGCATCCACATCCACCAATCCTTCCAACGGCATAAAGATTTCGCCCAGTGGACTGAGAGTGCTCGGTGTGCCTTTCGGCGCAGTGTAGACCGGATCAATGGTAGTCCCATCCGCTCCCGCCAGCAGAGCAAGTCGCGCTGCAATATCATCCCCAAAGGGAAGAGCTGGTTTGAGCACGAGATGTACATTTTTGTTGGTGGCAAGGTTGTACTCAGCTTTCAGGTTGCGGACGCGGTTGGCGGCGTCATACAGTGCCGCGGCAATGATGCGAGCTTTGGAGATATCCTCTTCTTCCAGCCCCGGCAGCAAGCTTTCCGCCTTGGGTAGCTCGGTGAGCATAAGCGGTTTGCCTTCGTGCCGTGCAGCGAAACCTAAGCTCTCCCAGAGCTCCTCGGTGATATGAGGCATAATGGGTGAGAGCAGTGCCAGGTAGTGCCGCAGCACGGTGTCAATGGTGGCTAGAGTGGCGTTGCGTGCGCTCGGATCAGCTCCTTCTCGCAGATCACCCTTTACCGCTTCCAGGAACAGAGAGCAGTACTCGTTCCAGAAGAAAGAGTAGAGGGACTGGGTGTAGGCGTTGAATTCATATTTGCTGAGGGCCTCTGTCACCTGTGCATGCAGATCTCGCAGCTTGGCGAGGATATCCAGGTGCACGGCGCTGAAGTGCGGTGCGGGTTCAGTAGATGTTTCTCCCTGCATGAGACGGAAGCGCACGGCGTTGTACAGCTTGTTAGCGAAGTTTTTGCCCTCCTCAATCTGCTTTTCGTCGAACTTGACATCGGTTCCTGTCGGTGCGATACGCATGAGACCGAACCGCAGACCATCCGCACCATAGCGGGAAATGAGATCAAGGGGATCGGGGCTGTTGCCGAGGCTTTTGCTCATCTTACGCCCCAGCAGATCGCGCACGATGGAAGTAAAAAATACATTGGCAAATGGTTTGCCGCCCGCAAAGCGATAGCCAGCCATGATCATGCGTGCCACCCAGAAGAAGATGATGTCCGGTCCCGTCACAAGATCGGTGGTGGGATAGAATTTGGCGCGGCACTCAGCATCCATCGTGGCAAAGGGCCACAGCCAGCTGCTGAACCATGTGTCCAGTGCGTCTTCATCTTGCACCCAGTTCTCCGCATCCGTCGGCGGCTCAGGTCCCACGTAGATACGCCCGGCGTCAGCATCCTGTACATCCAGCTTCGTGGCCTGTTTAAGCTCCTCTGCTAGGTCTTTGCGATACCACACCGGGATGCGGTGTCCCCACCACAGCTGGCGGCTGATGCACCAATCGCGAATACCCTCCAGCCAATGCGCGTAAGTCTTTCCCCAGTGCGCGGGACGGAAAGTAATATCTCCCTTCTCCACGGCATCGGCCGCCTCCTGTACACAAGGGTATCTGAGGAACCACTGCATGCTCAGCCGAGGTTCAATAGGAACATCCGATCGCTGACTCACACCCACGTTGTTCTCGTAAGCTTCTTCCTTTTCCAACAGACCCTTGTCGCGGATGAGTTCGATGGATTTATCGCGTGCCTCAAAACGATCCATTCCGTGCAGCTCCGGGCAGGCAGGACAATTGATATGCCCATCCGGCGTAAGCACGTCGATGATCTCTAACCCAAACTTGACGCCCACCTCAAAGTCCACGCGATCGTGCGCCGGAGTAATCTTGAGCGCTCCCGTACCGAAACCGATTTCCACGTGTTCATCAGCAATCACCGGGATGGGGGTTTCCACGAGCGGGCGCATCACGCGCTTGCCCACCCATTTCGCCATACGCGGATCATTCGGATTCACCGCCACAGCCACGTCCGCCATGATCGTCTCCGGACGCGTAGTCGCGACAAGCAGGTAATGCTCCGGATCATTCTCCAGGCGGTAGCGAATGGTATACAGCTTGCTCTTGCTTGGGGTCATGATGACCTCCTCATCCGACAACGCTGTGAGTAACACGGGATCCCAGTTCACCATCTTGAGCCCCCGGTAGATGAGCCCCTCGCGGAAAAGTTCCGTGAAAGCACGCGCCACCTCCGGCGCATAGCTCGAATCCATGGTGAACCGTTCCCTCTCCCAATCGCAGGAGCAACCAAGTTTCTTAAGCTGGTTGATGATAATTCCTCCGTGCTCCTCCTTCCAGTCCCACACCATCTTCACAAATTCCTCCCTCCCCACATCAAAGCGCGTGCGTGGCGGATTCTCCTTGGCAAGTTCTTTTTCCACACGAGCTTGCGTCGCAATGCCTGCATGATCCGTCCCCGGCAACCAAAGCACTTCCTTTCCTTCCTGTCGCGCCCGGCGGGCAAGTATGTCCTGAATGGTATTATTGAGCACATGCCCAATGTGCAACACACCCGTCACATTGGGCGGGGGTATCACGATACTGTAGGCAGGCTTGTTCGAGTGCGGATCCGCATGGAAGCATCCGTCATTCAGCCAGCGTTGCTGCCATTTCTGCTCGACGTGTTTGGGTTCATATGCCTTGGGCAATTCGCTCATAACGCGCGGCATCATACAGCACTTGTCCCCACGATGCAAGTGAAAACAGACCACGTGAAAACGAACTCGTCAGTCGCTACGTGTCGAAAAATTTGTTTTTTATCCGGAATTCTGCTTGACAAGCAGAGCCAAGGGAAGTAGGATGCACCCCCAGTTGCGTGAATAGCTCAGTCGGTAGAGCAGTAGACTTTTAATCTATTGGTCCCGGGTTCGAGTCCCGGTTCACGTATTGATTTAGGGATGTTTAGGAAATGGATGTGGCTTGTTTTGGGTCAACCCAAATTTTTGTGGAAAGAGGAATTTTTGTTAAAACAGGCGGGAACATTCAAGCAAGACCCTGAGACGATAGTTTTGGAAGTTTCGGAAGCCATAGGCTCGTCGTTGAATGAGTTTCATCTT
>CANQJI010000007.1 GCA_947624205.1 uncultured Akkermansia sp.
AAAATGCTATGCTCTTGGGTGACCGTTTATTTTGAGGCATCGGACTTCGGTGACTTTTTCTTTTGAGGCATTACGTCCTAATGCGTTTGCCCTGGAAGTCTCCGGCAACAGGGCAAAGACACTGGAAAGGAAAGAGTTTACTATTTTTCGCTCCAGAGGGGTTGATTCACACCTCCATTTGCATCCTTGATGCGCTTGAGTCGGACCTTGAAAGCCTCGATGACCTCCGGATGCTGACCGGCTATATTTATTTTTTCTCCGGGGTCTTTCGCGAGATCGTAGAGTTCCCACGTACCTTGTCGAGTTGGGAGGAGTTTCATATTGCCCACACGCAGGGCGATGAGATTGCCCCAATTGGCATGCTCAGGAAGCTCCTCACGTCCCTTAGCATCCCTACCGCAGAAAGCGAACAGCATATCCTGGCTGTCACCCATGGAATCTGACGGGATTTTGTTGAAGCCCACAAGACGAGCCAGTGAGCGGGCAAGATCCACCTGCCCCACCAAAGCGGATGATTGTCCGGGTTGCACAACACCGGGCCAGTGTACGATGAAGGGCATTCGGGTACCACCTTCCAGCAGGGTATATTTGCCACCGGAAAAGGGGGCAGCCGGATTATGCCCTATGCAAGCTTTCTCGGCCCCGTCCGAGTATCCATCGGAAATTACCGGACCATTGTCGCTGGTGAAAATAATCAGCGTTTCCTCAGGCTTATACCCGGCATCTGAAAGGGCCCTGCGTACAATACCTAAACTACCATCCATCTGCACGGTAACATCACCACGAATGCCGAGCTTGCTGGCACCACGCCAGCGTTGATGTGGATCGCGCGGCACGTGGATATCATTCGTGCAGAAGTAGAGAAAAATCGGTCTGCCGGCACTCTCCTTGATAAAACGAGCGGCCGCATCGTTGATTCGATCAGCGATATCCTGATCCTTCCAGAGAGCTGATTTCCCTCCCTGCATGTGACCAATACGGGAAATGCCGTCAATAATGGTCTTATCATGCTGCTTATCGGCACTGCGTCCCCAGGGCTTGAGAAGATTCTCAAGCTGTTCTTCAGTAGCATCGGCTGCAACGATTTCCCCGGGGAAACGGAAAGATGCCTCGTAGTTGACACGGATGGGATCATCAGGATCGAGACCTACTACGCGACCATTCCGAATGAACACACAAGGAACGCGATCTCCCGTAGCCGCCATGATGAATGACTCATCGAAACCGACCTCGCGAGGAGATGGAGAGATGAGATCATTCCAATTCTGAGGATCTTTACCGCGACCAAGTCCGAGATGCCATTTGCCGATAGCGGCCGTGCGATAACCGGCGAGCTGCATCATGGCAGGCAGTGTTAATTGTTCTCCTTTCACCGGAAGAATAAGTTTGGCATCACCGGGCAGTATTCCCATTCCGCGACGACGCCAGGCGTAAGTGCCGGTGAGCAAAGAATAACGGGAAGGAGTACAAACACTACTGCTGCTGTGGGCATCTGTAAACACGAGCCCTTGAGAAGCAAGAGAATTAAGATTCGGACAGGGCACGGCCTCGCAACCGTAAGCAGAAGTGTCGTGATAGCCTAGATCATCTGCATAAAAAATGATGATGGCTCGAGGCTTGGGTAACTCCGATTGCGCTGCACAGGACACTTTTTCAGTAGCGCACAGCACAAGAAACGCAATGAGCAGCCTTTTCATGGAAGCACGAAGAAAGTTTGATCAAGATCTGTCTATTTCTCCCGATGAGACAAATTATCATACTTCATCATGCGCACAAAGCACACGACGAGCAAAGTCCACACGAAACCGATGGATAGGAGCATGGTAATAACACCCGCAGTTGTCATGTTTCAAGAGAGGATTGTTTCTTTGCTGATTTATGGAATTTTCGAGAAGTATGCACCACGAAAGCCATGAAAATGTAGATGGCAATCATCCATGCCAGGGGAAGAACAGCACCGGGACGCCCATGAACAATGTTGAGGATATGTTCGCTGGTGGTAACAAACATGTTATTGTACAACCAGGAGCAAAAAATAATCAGGAGAATGGTAGGAGTAATCCAATTAATCACAAAACCCAACCCATGCGGCAACGAAATACGCGAACCACGAGCCAGTTCACGCAGTCCATTTTTCGTGCCCCACACTCCACGAAATAGGGTAAGGTAGAGTGCAGAAATGAGATACAAACACATGGTTCCCATCCAAAAATCCAGTGTGCTTAGAGCCATCATGCCGTCGCCTGTGTACCAGGAAACAGCGAAAGCACCGACGATGATCAGCATACCCACAACCACGACACTCTGACTGCGACGAAGACGCCAGAATTCTTCAAGAAACGCCATGCTGGGTTGGAGGATGGATATGGAGCTCGTGACAGCTGCCAGGAACAGCAGGGCAAAGAAAAGAGCGCCAAAAATCTGTCCGCCCGGCATCGCCATGAACACCTCCGGAAGCACTGTAAAACCTAAACCGAACGTACTCGCACCGGCAGCCGCAGCCACACCGAGAAACGACACTGCAGCCGGTACAATCATCATGCCGGCAATACCCACTTCCACTACCTCGTTAGCGGCATTCGCCGTGAGGGAAACAAGGGCAATATCCTTGCGACGCGCTACGTAGCTTGCATAAGTAAGTACAGTACCGAAACCTATGGAGAGCGAGAAGAAAATCTGCCCGGCAGCCGCAATCCAAAGCTCCGGATTCATCAACCCCTTGATGAGGGAAATTTCTTCGCAACGCACATCTTGACCCGGATTTTCCTCAACCGCTTTTTGCAGCATCGCTTCCTTCTCCTGGGCAGTGGCACTTGCCGGCACCATGTCCACCGTTCGATCCCCTACCATGAGGATAGTTTTCGAGGGGTTCCACATATAGCCCAACCCCTCATTCACACTGCGGTGCGGAAGAGCCGGGTTCGGCGTACCGAGCGTAAGTACACGCAACAACACAATGAGCGCTGTGACGAGCAGAAGAGGCATGCTACGCTTACAAAACCACTCAATTCCTTTCGTAACCCCACGGTAGAGAACGATTAAGTTCGCCGCGATAGCAATAAAGAAAAAGATAGGCAAAGAGCTACCACCGTTGTAAGCTGCTCCATCAGCGGCACTGCCGGTAAAATGTGTAAAAAAATCCGAAAAAGCAGAGGAGCCGTGCAGATTCAATGCACCGGTGGCCATACTGTAACAGTAACCGAGAGTCCAACCCTCCAAATACATGTAGTACATGCCGATGCCAAGCGGAGCAAGAACCCCGGCAATACCCAGGTACTTCCACACGGTCGAATGACTGATGAGCATGAAAGCCGAAGCACAGCTGTGCCCACCCAGGATGCCACCCCGTCGACCAATCGCCCACTCGACCCAGCACAGAGGCACTCCAAGAAGGATGAATGCACAAAAATATGCAATCATAAATGCCCCACCACCGAATTGAGCCGCTAAACCGGGAAAACGCAAAAAGTTCCCAAATCCTACCGCACTACCCGCCACAGCAAGCATCACTCCCAACTGAGAATTCCAGTTGACAGGATTGGAAACCGGCGACTTTGTTGCGTTTTTCATAAGGCGAAACGTCTCTCCCAAGTTTATGTAAAAGACTTGTAGAGAGGCTTATTGTTCGAGGCGTCGAGGATAGCAAAGGACTCGCGATGAATACTCGGATCGGACCGGAAAATCAGGCGCCCGGCACAGAGACGTTCCAATTCCATAAGCAGGTTCGCATCCTCATTTTTAAAGCGCGACAGCACGCTGCTATTCACCACCACGATCATATCCCCGACTCCTGTGTCGCGGTACTTGAGGATCGTGGCCTTGAGCTGACGTTGAATCTCCACACTCATGGTCATCACACTCTTTATACGGCCGCGACCATGGCAATATGGGCAATAGTCGTTCACATAATCCAGCAACGATTCATTAATGCGCTGCCGTGTCATTTCCATGAGTCCGATGGGGGTAATCTGCATCACCTGTGTCTTGGCTTTATCCCGTTTCAGCGCATCTTTCATCGCCTTATACACCGCCAACTGATCTTTGCGGTGACGCATGTCGATGAAATCCACCACGACCAGCCCACCGATGTTGCGTAGGCGGAGCTGACGCGCAATCTCGCGAGCAGATTCAAGATTAGTCTCCAGAATTGTCTTATCAAGATCTTTGTTGCCTTTGTTTCGACCGGTGTTGATGTCAATAGCAATGAGCGCTTCTGTCTCATCGATGACGAGATAACCACCACAGGGGAGAAGCACCTGACGCTGAAAGGCCTCATTGATCTGTTTCTCAATCCCTAACTCCTCAAAAATAGGTTGACGGGTGGGATGATACTGAATGTGCCGCTTAGATCGCCGAGAAATCTTGCCGGCAATCTCCTGCATATAGTTGGTCGTCTCCTGATTGTCGCACAAAATGCAGTCGACGTTATCAGTAAGGAAATCACGAGCCGTACGCTCAATGAGATCCGGCTCACGGTACACGCAATGGGGATCCTTCTCCTCTGCAAACTTCTCTTCAACCTCGTGCCACTGTTCCAAAAGCATTGCCAAATCCCGTACGAAATGGCGAAATCTCTGTCCCTGCGCCACGGTACGCATGATGATGCCCATGCCATCCGGCACATTGAGTTTCTGCACAATCTGACGCAATCGCTGCCGCTCCTTGGGATCGTCAATCTTGCGTGAGATGCCAAACTGGTCGGTGAAAGGCATGAGCACAATGTAGCGTCCCGCCAAAGAGATATTCGTGGTGACCCTCGGTCCCTTGGTACCGATCGGACCTTTAGTCACCTGCACCATGATATCCGAACCGATAGGATAGATATCCGGAATATCCTTACTCGTGATTTTTTTCGGTTTACGCCGCGGACGCCCCTCTTTCTGAATCTCCTCTAATGAAGAGTCTAACGCGAGTGGAAGCGCATCCCAGAAGTGCAAAAAAGCATTCTTCTCATAGCCAATATCCACGAACATGGCTTTCAACCCTTGTTCGATATTCTTAACTTTGCCTTTAAAAATTCCTCCCACGATGTTGTCCTCTCCCTCGCGCTCGATGCTGTACTCCTCCAAGACTCCATCCTCCAGCAGCGCAACGCGTCTCTCCAATTTCTCCGAGTTGACGACAATGGTCGTCCCCTCCAGGGGGTGGCTTTGCCCGAGCCCCAGAAGGCGTTTCACTATTTTGATCATTTTTGTAATAACAGACAATTTCAGGTTACAATGGTTAAACGTTGGCAAGCGCTTTTCATCCGCTTGCTGTCCCAGACTCCACCCGACAGCCGCACGCGCATGAGGCACACTTCGCCGGGTTCTTTTTCTTCACTAAATCCGGAAAAGCCGGCTTTAGTCGTTGTGTCCAAAAAGGGCTTCACTTTCTTGCAAGCATTTGCCGGTCCCTTCTGCCACCGCGCTCAACGGATCTTCCGATATTTGGATCGGTAGTCCCGTCTGCTCGTGCAATAACTCACTGAGTCCGCGCAGCAGAGCGCCACCACCGGCTACCGTGATTCCTCGATCGTACAGATCACTCGCCAACTCCGGCGGGCAATGATCCAAGGTCTGGCGCACCGCGCTCACAATGACATCTAGCTTATCCTGCAGCGCCTCGCGCACCTCTTCCGAACGCACGGAAACGGTCTTCGGCAAACCGGTATCGCGAGCACGCCCCCGCACATCCATTTGGAGTTCAGTGGGGAGAGGATGCGCCGAACCGATACGAATCTTGATATCCTCTGCCGTGCGCGTACCGATGAGCAAGTTGTGCGCAGATTGCATGTGGCGCACAATGGCCTCATCCAACGCATCACCGCCGCATTTTTCGGACTGGCTATGCACAATACCAGCGAGGGAAATAATGGCAACTTCCGTGGTGCCGCCGCCGATATCAACGATCATACTGCCGACAGGATCATTTACAGGGAGATTGGCACCTATGGCAGCAGCCATAGGCTCCTCAATGAGTTGCACGATACTCGCACCGGAGTTGTAGGCCGATTCCTCAATGGCTCGGCGCTCCACTTCCGTGATGCCGGACGGATGCGCAATGAGGATGCGAGGACCTCTCAGACTACGGTGCTGAATAGCTTTCTGAATGAAGTAACGCAGCATATTCTCCGCTACATCAAAATCTGCTATCACACCGTCCTTCAACGGGCGAATCGCCATCACGTTGCTCGGTGTACGCCCCAGCATACGCTTAGCCTCCTCGCCCACGGCAACCACCTTGCTGCCTTTCATGGCAACGACGGATGGCTCCCGGAGCACAATACCCTGGTTCTTGATGTAAACCAGCGTATTCGCCGTGCCGAGGTCAATCCCGATATCGTGAGAAAATACCCCGACTAGTCTTTTCAAAAATTGAAACATGTTGGTAAAAATGATAAGAAGAGGGTGCAGGCAGTCCTATCAGACATTCTCTTAGTTCTTTAGGAGGGAAAAGAACACCTGACAACCGATGCATTTCCCCGCAGAGCGGGCACACGCATCCGCGCGTTAGTATGGATATCCTCTCGTCTTATGTCAAGCATATTTTCTCTGACCTCGCTCAAAAATGCGTTCCCGTATTGCCCTGGAACCCCAAACCGAGCTGGCTCATTTGAGCAAAACACGAATCAAGCTACAAACGCAAAACCGGGTTAGGTGTACTCGTTTAAATCTGAAAAACATCCGGAAGCAGGCTGCTCCAAGCTGACGGGAGAAACGCCATCCCTTCATCTCTTTTTGATCGCATATCCAAAAATAAACTTCACATAAAATCTATAAAATCAATAAACAAAAAGCAAAACACCTCAAATTTCAAATCACAAACCCATTTTCCAACGCTTTTGCCATGCAGACTTGGGACAGGGCGACCGCATTTGAGGAAAGTCAACAAACAGAGGGAATGCCCTTATTGACTGATATCACTGTTTATACGCATGTTCGCCACACTCGCGCGCAAGCGCGGGAACTTTCCAAATCGCACATCGAAAATTGACTCGCCGTCGCCCCATCGGCGGTTCGCCCCTGCGGGGCAGCGCATACGCGCTGCCCATCCGCACTTACGCCGTCGTGCGTGTTGTACATCGTACACAGGCAGACTTGTCTGCCACCGCCGCCGCTTTCTAACTACGCCCGACGGTTGCTCCACAATTCCGCCATCACATCTGCTCCGCAAAATTCGCAAACGCGGGAACTCCCCAAATCGTACATCGTACGTCGAAAATCATACATAGGCAGACCCCGTCTGCCTCCGCCTCGTACATAGGCAAACGCATTTCCTAATGCGCTTGCCCTGACTTGGGGCTTGCTTTTAACCGAAAAATGAGCTAAACTTTTGGCGCGTTGTGGCGCACTGGGTCAGTAAGACCACCCCCTGAGCTTCCTGAATCCATGATACGCATCTACACACAGTCTGAGCAAGGGATCACACGTGCGGTCGGTCTGGACGAGCCCGTGAACCGCGAAGCGGCTATTTTTTGGATTGACCTGCTCACCCCCGACGCACAGGAACTTTCCTTTGCGGAAGAACTCTGTGGAGTAGAGATGCCGACTAAGGACGAAATGCGGGAAATCGAGGCGACGAGCCGCCTGTACTGTGAAGACGGCGCACGGTTTATGACGACAACTGTTCTCTCCCGCGTAGAAACGGATGAACCGACCATCTCCGAAATCACCTTCATCCTCAAGGGAAGTATTCTCGTAACTATTCGTCACACGGATTCGTACCCCTTCCGGGTGTTTTCTCACACTCTGCTGCGCATGCAGGAAACTAACCGGGATCTCGTCTTCATCGGTCTGTTGGAAACACTGGTGGATCGCCAGGCAGACGTGCTGGAGCGCTTTGGCACGGTATTGGATGCACTCTCCAAGAAAGTATTTGGAACCCACCATGCCACACGCCGCAACGGGAAAAGAGATGACCCGGATACCGATGACCTGCGCGATGCGCTGGAGGAGCTCGGTCGCGTGGGCGATCTCATCACCAGACAGCGGGATGCTCTCGTGAACCTCCTGCGTATGATTACTTTCGCTGGGAACGAGGAAAGCTGTATGAGTACTCATGAAAGTCTGTATGTACCGCTGCGACCGGTCTCGCGTGACGTGAATTCTCTCGCAGAGTACGCTTCTTTCCTTTCCAACAAGATTAATTTCATGCTTGACGCCGTGCTGGGACTTATCAATATCGAACAGAACGACATTGTGAAGGTATTTACCATCACCTCCATCGTATTTTTGCCCCCCACACTTGTAGCGAGCATATTCGGCATGAATTACAAATACATGCCCTTTTTGGACACGGTATGGGGGTTCTGGCTCTCCCTGGCACTTATGGTAAGTTCTGCCGTGCTTCCCCTGGTGATCTTCCGCATCAAACGCTACATCTGACACACTACAACTATGATCGCGACACGCAAAGTGGCTCAGCCTGAGCAGGAAATTCTCAAAGCAAATATTCTCATCGAGGCTTTGCCGTACATGCAAGCCTACCGCGATAAGACCGTGCTCATCAAATTCGGTGGTTCAGCGATGGATGACCCCGAACTGGTACGTTCCCTCATGCGGGACATCGTTGTGCTGGAAAGCATGGGAATCAACCCCGTAGTGGTACACGGAGGGGGAAAAGCAATTTCGGCTGCCATGACCAATGCTGGTCTTGAGCCCAAGTTTATTAACGGCCTGCGCGTTACGACGGCAGAAGCCATTGATATCGTAGAAAAAACACTCACCGGACAAATCAACCCCGGACTTGTGGAAATGATTCGCCGGACAGGAGGCTCTGCCGTGGGCATTCCCGGTACCACGGTATTTGTGGGAGAGAAGCTCATGGAACGGGACGAACAGGGCAACCTGATGGATCTCGGGATGGTGGGACAAGTAATCGGTTGTCGCCTTTCTCGGGTGGAAGAAGCCCTCTCCCTGCAGCTAATTCCCGTGATCTCTCCATTAGCTCGTGAGCTGGGTACACAGCATGCGCTGAATGTGAATGCAGACTTGGCCGCCGCCGCTCTGGCTCGCGAACTTAAGCCCGTAAAACTCATCTACATCTCCGATGTGCCGGGTATTCTTCCGAACGCCGATGATCGCAGCACGATTATCAAGAGCATCGACCGCAAAGAGGCCTTACAACTCATCGATGAAGGCGTCATCACCGGCGGCATGATTCCAAAGGTAAAGAGCGCCCTGGATGCACTAAACGCCGGCGTACGTAAAGTACACTTCATTGACGGACGCCTGCCACACACGCTGCTGCTGGAGATATTCACCCCGCAGGGCATAGGCACGGAGATCGTGCGCGAACAACGATGAATGCTCTTCCGTTTAGTGGGAACCTTTCAACGACCATGGCAGCCTCTCCTAACGTCGGGATCCTTGCCCCTCAACGCAGTGACGAGTGTCTGCAGGCGCTCGAAGAGTTGCAAGAAGGCTGTGAATGTCGATCCATCCGTGCGTTCGAAATCGGCAAATGCACCACAAATTCCATTCGTCCCGAAATACTTATCTGCCTCGGTGGAGATGGTACAATTCTTGCCGCAGCCGAGCAAGCGGCACGCAGTGACTGTATGATAGCCGGAGTGAATATGGGACATCTCGGCTTCCTAAGCGCCTGCGGACGCGATGAAATAGACCTGTTGCTGGATGCTATCGCATCCGGAAATTACGGGGTGGATGAGCGCAGCATGCTTCAAGTCACGCAGAGTGACTTAGGGTCTGAAGAGAAATCAACTCCCTATCTTGCCCTCAACGAGGTAGCGCTCATGCGCGCTCAAACCGGCAAAATGATTGATGTGGATGTAGTGTTAGATGGTTCCCTCCTGAACCGTTATCACGCTGATGGTGTACTCGTCGCAACACCGACAGGTTCCACGGCCTACTCTCTTTCCGCGGGCGGTCCCCTTCTGTGGCCATCGGCTGAACTAATGTGCCTCACTCCTATTTGCCCGCATAGTTTCACCAACCGCTCAGTGGTACTGCCGGACAGCGTGACAATCACTCTTCGCCCACGAGAACGCCGCGGTCGCTCCGGAGAATCCCTAATTTTCTCCACCGATGGGCAAACCACTCACAGCATCTCGTTGAACGCAGCCCTCACCATCTGTAAGGCGCCGGTCTCCCTGCGTTTACTCTTACTGCCCGGCAGTGACTACGCCGCCCGCCTCCGTGCCAAGCTCGGATGGTGATTTCCCATACGCTTCGTAAGCTCTTCTATTCTCTGAACAAAAGAGGTAGGACACTCGTAGGTACAAGCGCGTTTACTTTTCCCCCTCATGCTGGCCGGATTGGTCCTTTGAAGGAACCAAATGAAGCTGCACTTGGAAAACTCTATCAGCTTCTTTCTCACCCCAGCTCTCGCAAGTCAACACGCCGGAAAGAGAACCATCCGGCATAAGCGAGAGCCGCATCAGTGCGTCCTTCGCGTCAAACACCTCGGCCGTCGGCACATCAGGATCGTAGCGACCGTTGAAAATACGCACAACACAGGGAATCGCCTCACCGTGTTTGGCAAGCTCAGCCCGACCTGTTACATGCAATTCCACCTGAGGCAGATCAGTATCACTCAAGGTGCCGACAAATTGAAAGGCCTCCGGAAAAACTTTTCCCCTCGAGACACGGAGAGAAAACTTGCCAAAAGAATCAGCTCGCTTCCACTCCCCCTCGTAAAGTGCAGTATCGTAGAGCAAATCTGCGCAGGATTTTTCCCATGCCGCACGCGCCTGTTCTTTCTCCTGCGCACTTTTCTCGGACTCTTCGTGGGCAGCTTGCATCCGAATCAACGTCTCTCGCGCCGCCTGTTCCCGACTTCCGACGTACTGTCGAGCAGCCTGATCAAATGCCGCCATCTTCTCCCGCAGTTCAGCGCGCACGCGGGCTTCGAATCCGGGGGCATAGAGGGTTGCTCCACGAGGAAGAGCCGGCGAAGCTACGAGAGACTGGAATGAACGCAACGACGCCGTATCGAGGCTGATATCTCTGAAGCACCACTTCCCGTCCTTTTCAACAGCACACACGGTAGCGGGAATTTCAACCGTCGTGTTAGCCGGAGTACGAAGGCGATAGAGCGGACGCTGGGCGAGTTCCTGCATGGCGTCAGCCATGCCTTGTAACTCTGGCGGCAGAGGTTTTATCGCACGATCCGCTTCCGTGAGCATCTCTGTCGTTGCCCCAACTTGCAGCAGAAAATGAGCATCCGGCAGCATTGCCTGATTCATCGCACGATTAATCTGTTTGCGATCCTCCTCAAAAATTTTCGGAACTTCCTCCGATTCATACAAATCCTCCTGTACCCGCAACAGCAGGCGCGCCGCGATTTGCACTATGCCATCTTTTTCCCGCGCATCCATCTTCAATTCCACGGGCCGGACCGTAGGGAAATCTGCCAGCAAGGGCGCAAACTGCTCAAGCACCAAAGCATCCTCCGGTACCCCCGGCTGCACGTGATCCATGGGTATCTGTATGGTTTGCTCGGCACCTTTCGACGTTTCCCGATGGGAAGATTCCCCCTCCTGCTCCTTACGACACGCCGACAGCAGCAGGGCACAACACGCGGCACACACCGCTATCCTGACCCATCGCTTTGTCATTTGGAGTGCGTTGTTTATCATTTCTCTCCCTCCTGCTCTCCACCATCTGTTGAAGAGCTTGGAGTCGTGCCCTCCTCTGAGGCGTCATCCGATACAATTCCGGGGAGGAAATTGCCTGTTCGCTGCCAGTGATGCAGAGCAACACCCGCGTAAAAACCGACAATAAGCAAGATAATCACATACAGCAGCTTCGCCATTCCTCCACCACCTGAACGCCTATACCTGGATGCCAGAGCCTGGAGCTCCTTGGCATCCAACGCTCCCTTCGCCGCAACGGTCTTCCGCCGGACTGTTTTTTTCACGGGCGTCGGCGCGGAAGGTTGCTGCGGCTCTTGTTGTATCGATTGAGGAACTCCTCCTCCGGGGTACGACACACCCACTTGAGGATTCAAACAAATTCCCACCGAGCCAAGCATGTAATCCACCCCCGGCATCATATACTCCGCTTGCACGGGACGTCCATTCTGGAAGGTTCCGTACCCGCTCTGCAAATCTTCGATGACATAGCCCTCCGGCTGACAGACAATGCGCGCATGCACCGGTGCTACTCCTGCCTCCACCGGTAAGCACACAGAGCACGTCGGAGCACTCCCAAGTACGACCTCAGTTCCCGGTGCTACTGGCAACTCAAAGGCATACGCTTGATTCTGATTCTTGATGTAAATTGCTGGCATATCTTGATGGGTACACACGTAAGTATGCCATAAAGTCGACCGAACATGCAAGTATGAATTGCAAAACAAGTGCATTTGATAGTGTTGTACATTGCAGAATTAACCTTCTCGTTAAACTTTTTCATTGCCAGAGGGAAAGGGATACTGTAGATTGATCGACATGAATGGTAGAATCATCGTCGGGCTGGTTTGCGCATGCCTCACGTGCTGCGTGGGAACGAAAAAACTAACCATCCGAACAACACCGGAGAGGGCAGACATCACCATCAATGGCGTACCCCAGGAAGGAACAACGCCGATGACCGTAACCGTGAGTCAGAAGCGCGCGTTGGGCATTGTAGCCTCTAAACCCGGCTACGAATCGGCTGCATACACAGTCAATACGCGCAGCAACTGGTGGCTCGCCCTGCTTTGGACTAAAGATGACCCACGTGCCCAAACAATCCCCGAAGATGAGGTAAACATCACCCTACAACGCATTCCCTCTGCAGAAACTTTCCGCGCAAAAAGCTTGCCGCCATACGGGATGCCATTAAACAGCTCATCTGTATCGCAACCACCGGCACTGAGAGCACTGCCCAAAAACCTCGCTAATTAGTCGTACCATCGCTGTCACATCAAAGGAACACACAAATTCCGAAAGCGATCTTGGTTCAGAGCAACGCATTTGAGAGAATTTAATCAACAGGGGATAATTCCTTATTGACTGATATTACGTCCGCGCGTCTTTCCTCAATTCCGCCATCGCATCTGCTCCGCAAAATTCGCGCGCAAGCGCGGGAATTTTCCAAATCGTACATCGTACGTCGCAAATCGTACATAGGCAGACCCCGTCTGCCACCGCCTCGTACATAGGCAAACGCTTTTCCTAATGCGTTTGCCCTAGGGTAAAGGCGAGGGAACAGAGGAAAGATACGACTGATGAGAATGAAGTCGGGTGCTAGTCAGGATAAGCGCTTTTCCCAATATTTGGTACTCCAGAAGGCGGCAGCGGATTGACGCGAGACGCGTGAAGCGGCAATGTAGCGGAATCGCAGCATTTGTGTGGAGCGGTGCCCCATTTCATATTGCAACGTGTCGAGGCATCGAAAATGCGCGGCGTGGTAGGACGCGAAGGTATGCCGCAGCACATCGGGAACCCACGGGAGCATGCCGCAAGCGCGGTGCAGAGCTCCCCAGCGTTTGATCCAGTCCCTGGGGCAGATGGGCGTATCGGCGTCCTGCCCGGAGGAGAAGCGGCGCAGCCAGTGGAAAAGAGGCGGATGCATGCTCACACAACGCGAACCCCCCGTTTTGCTTTGGACGGCGTACAGAGTGATGGTACGCGAACGAAAATGAATGTTGCTCCACGAAAGACGAGCCACTTCTGCCGGACGTATTCCTCCCCAGAGCATGATGCCGACGGCAGGAGCGCAGGTGCGGTGCTGCGGTAATAAGGAGGCCTTTAGTAGACATGCTACCTCATCTAAAGTGAGTGGGGCTATTTCGTGCTCAATCGGAGGAGTATCTTGCAGAGGGTGTACAGGGTTTTGCCGGATCCATCCGCGTCGGCAGCAATAAGAGAAGAGCCCGTGCAGAATTGTGCGAGCCTTGCGGCGACTGCTTTTTTGAGGAAAAGTTTTTTCGAGGATCTCGCCACACATGCGCGTGGAGATATGCCGCATTTCTCGCGTAGCCAGTTCCGGGTTTTCTGCAAGAATCTTCATGGTGTAATATTTTAACTCACGCCTTGTGGATGATCTGCGATGCTTTTTCCCTTCAAGGAGGGAAAGTACGCCTTGTTCCAGTGTGATGCAGGGGTTCATTTCCTGGAGAATCTCTCGTGCTTCCCGAAGTCTCCTGATGCAATTTTGCGCATCCAGTTCCTGATCTGCTCCCATACAGTGATGGAGTTCATGGATGATGTGGGCAGCCTCTATCAACTCGATCCCGCAGGAGTGGATCATCTGCTTGCCCAGCCGGTCTTGGTTTTGCTGTTTATTTTTGTACATATGATTTCAAATCATATGTCAAGTTATTTTCAATTTTTTTTTGCAAAGAGGTTTGGGAAGGGAAGCATGTCAACGAAAAGTCACGCGGTTTATACCTGATTTTAAACGATAACAAGCATTTAATTTTAACTAATAAGAGAGAGTGCGAACAGGTGATATGATTTGAAATCATATAGATTGTCTTACGCAGTTTGACACAAGACTGCACAGGATACATGAAGACAAGACTTTATACGCCGTTCTTTGCAACGGTAGCAGCACTGGCACTCTCCTCTTGCGGAGTGGATTGGAATTCCCTGGCGCACACCGCTCTTGAGGTCGCTACCACTGATTATTCAAACCAGACAACGACTCAGGAATACGATGAATCTGGCGTACCGATTTATGGATATGATGGGGACAATGCTGTGTACGGGTACGACAGCAACAATCAGCCGATTTACGATACAGCACTATTGGCGAACGCCGTGAGCGTGCCGAGTTGGGCTCCGTTGGCAGGAGCTCCCAGAGTTGCGTATCCCGCGCATGCTCGCCGTCTCGCGGGGCCGCCGCCGCAAGTTCGGCAGCGCGCTCATCTCAAGCACCGCAATCCTCGCCATGTTTCCCCTGGCCCACGTCCCGGGCGCAGGGATGCCGCTCATGGTCCGAGACCGGATCGGCAGAATGCGAATCACGGCCCAGGGAAGAGACCGGGCCAGCAGAACGCAGATCACGGATCAAAGCAGAGGCCGGAACGCGGAAAAATGGGACCAGGTCGTCGTCCGGAGAATCAAAGTCAGAAGCCGACTCGTCCCACGGCTCCGAATGGGATAAAAGTGGCACAGGTTGCCTCGACAACCGCCAAACCCTCGTCTTCGAACAGCTACGTCTGCATGTCGTGCCAGTTGGGTGACACTTTGATAAAGAAGTGCACGAACTCCAAATGCGCGGACTATGGGAATCCTCCCAGTTCTTACAAGAAAGGCTGAAGTCGCGCGCCTCTCTTTTGTCGATAAATAACGAGTTTAAACTTTGAAGATATGAATAAGACTTTTATTGCTGGTTTGCTCGGGTGCTCGCTGCTTGTCGGCTGTGCCAGCATGGGGGATTTCAACACGGTGAACTCCGCGCAGGTGGGTGTGCCCCAGCAGGCTTTTCAGGCCACGGTGACAGCCGTTCGTCAGGTGACTCAGGAGACTTCCTCTTCCGCGCGTAACATGGGAACCCTTATCGGCGCGGGAGTCGGCTTGGGTGGTGGGCAATTGCTTGGCAAAGGCAAGGGTCGCACGGCAGCCTCCGTCGGCATGGCTGCAGCAGGAGCTCTGGCCGGACGTTACCTGGTGGATTCCATGGGGAGCACGAAATGCCAGCAGATCACGGTTTCAGTAGACGGAACAGAGGCAGTTTATACCTTTGTGCAGCCAATCTACAAACAAATCGGCGAGATCAGCGTTGGCACGCACGGTACCTATTATCACGGAACCGGCGCTCATTTTGTGCCGGATGGTATGGCTCTCTGATTACTTCACTTCCCAAACCATAAAACAAACACACTATGGAAAAAACAACACTAATACACACTATGAAAAAAACAAAAATAATGCTGGCCGGCCTTGCAGGATTCGCCCTCTCGTCCTGTGATTATCTCAGTTGCCTCACGGCAGAGAATCCGGAAGAATGTGCCATCGGCAAGACCATGGAGAAAGCGGTCGGTTACCTCGCGGACGCCAAGAATATCGACACCCAGGAAAAGGCAGAGAAGTTTGCCTCTAACTGGAACAAGGTCCAGATCGCTATCACCAACGCTCAAAAGCTCGGTGTCGATGTGCCTGAAAACGTAAAAAAAGTTTACAACGATACTCTCGAACGTATCGTGAAGCACAACTACTTTGATTCTCCCACGCTCAAGGCTGCCATGGCTAATGCGCAGTACATCAAGTAAACATGCATAACTCCTTCCCAACCCAATACACATACACAATATGAAAAAAACAATCATAGCAATCGCGTTTATGTGCGTGCCGCTGGCATTTGCCTGGGGGCCACGTCCAGATCATCCGGTGCCACCGCCCCCTGGGCCGCACCATCCCGCTCCCGGTCCGCAGCGTCCGGTGCCACCGCCCCCTGGGCCGCACCATCCCGCTCCCGGTCCGCATCATCCGGTGCCACCGCCCCCTGGGCCGCATCATCCCGCTCCCGGTCCGCATCATCCGGTGCCACCGCCCCCCGGTCCGCATCATCGTTGATTGTCGTGAGTGGCATGAAACATTAAATAGTGAGGGAGGGAGGTCCTGAATCCCCCTCCCTTCAATCGTTTGTCAGTGATGATAGAAAACACCGGTATATATGAACGACCCCGTTATCAAGGAACAAATGGTCATTTTGTATCGAATGGTATGATCTTCTAATTAACTTCAATCCCCAAATTGCATATTATGAAAAAAGTAATTATAGCACTCGCACTTGTGTGCACGCCCATAGTTTGGGCGCATGGTCCCGGGCATTACCGTCCTGGGGAAAATCCTCATGACCCGCGGCATCGAGCCGCTGCTCATGATGCACGTCCCGTACCACCACCCGCGCGGCCGCAAGCTCCCGGTGTGCGACCACCGGCACCCGGTCCGCAGCGCCCGGTTCCCGGCGTACAGCGTCCACAGCCACCCCGTCCGCAGGCGCCCGCTGTGCATCGTCCTGCCCCTCAGGGACACCCGGCTACTCCCTCGACGCGGCCATCAAGGCATAAAAATGTCGTCCCAAGTTACTATAGCGATAGCACGAACCCCTCTGGGAACGCGAATAAAGGTCTGCATCAAGCCGAACCGGGAGCGAGTGGATCTGGTGGTGCTGTGCAGCAAGAGACAAGGCGTCCGCTCCCCAAATTCGACATCACTCCATACCTGCACAGTGGTGCTGTGCAGAAAGAGACAAGGCGTTCGCTCCCCCCAGTGGACAATGGTCTATAATGGTCTTGGACCTGGCAGCAATATTACGCCCAGCTCCTCCTGCGCCGAAGGGAACGACGCGGCCGTCAAGGCATCAAAATGTCGTCCCGAGTTTCAATGGCTCGAGCACAGATACTGGAACGGTGAATGAAGGTCCGATTCAACTCGAACCAAAAGAGACAACGCGTTCGCGCAGAGAGTCGGTCAATATCTCCTCTTTCGGTACCGTGAGAAAACACGCTAATGATCAAATTATTACGAGCGAGCCAGAAAAATTACTCACTCCACATTTTCGAACCTCAAGAAAAAAATCATATGAAAAAAGCAATTATAGCACTCGCACTTGTGTGCACGCCCATAGTTTGGGCGCATGGTCCCGGGCATTACCGTCCTGGGGAAAATCCTCATGACCCGCGGCATCGAGCCGCTGCTCATGATGCACGTCCCGTACCACCACCCGCGCGGCCGCAAGCTCCCGGTGTGCGACCACCGGCACCCGGTCCGCAGCGCCCGGTTCCCGGCGTACAGCGTCCACAGCCACCCCGTCCGCAGGCGCCCGCTGTGCATCGTCCTGCCCCTCAGGGACACCCGGCTACTCCCTCGACGCGGCCATCAAGGCATCAAAATGTTGTCCCGAAGTTCGATGGCTTGAGCGCCGATCCAAAAAAAGTGGTGAATGAAGGTCCGACTCCAGCCGAACCGGGAGCGAGTGGATCTGGTGGTGCTGTGCAGCAAGAGACAAGGCGTTCGCTCTTCCGAAATGACAATGGTCGATAATGGTCTTGGACCCGGCAGCAATATTGCGCCCAGTGCCAGCGGCCCCTCCAAGATGGAGCCAAGCCTCTCAGGAAGCGGCAATTCTCCTACGTCGCGGCCTCCTATACACGAATACTCTCACTGATCAGGCCGTATAACAGAGGAGAACATGGGAGGGGGTATGGAAAGATACCCCCTCCCTTTTTGAAAAGTTGAGACCGAATGGGGTAAAGGGATTTGTGGAAGGGACGGGAAAAAGAAAGGGGAGGCATTGGCAAGTGTTCCTCTTGGGAATGTTGGCAGCGGGAGCACTCTGCTCCTGCTCGCAGATGTATAATTTGGAGTCCGAATCAGGGCTCTACAGGGTGAAGTTGGTGCATACAATGAAGAGTGGGGTGGATGGGGTGTGGACGTGGGGCAAGGGCAATCCCTATGTGGATCGGAGGAGCGGGAGAATCTATGTGGCGGATTTGCACGTGGACAAAATTGAGAAGAAATATCCGCGCGCAGCGCGGTTCATGGTGCGGCATATGCGGCGCTATATCATGGAGTCAGCTACGAAAGCTCTGGAGGAAAGCAATGCGGCGAACAATGCGGATTGGCAGCTTACCGACAAAGCGGAGCAGGCAGACGTGAGGGTGGATATGGCGATGATCAGTTTCCGACCTCAAAAGCCGGCATTGCGAGTGGTTTCAACCATCGGCGGCATATTTAGTCCTGTACCGGGAGTGGGTTCACTGGGAACGCGTTATTCACAGGGGGACATAGGCATCGAGATGACGATCCGCAATGTGAAAGATGGGAGGCTGCTTTTCGCATGCAAAGATAGTAATCGCAAGATGACGGGGTTGCTCTCCAAGTCGGCTTATCGTCCCGGAGGCAATGCGGATGTGAATATGAGGATATGGGCGGATCGTCTCGGAAAACTGATACGCTCCTGCTCTCCGGACCGGCTGGGGAGAAGAAGTCTGCGAGAGCGCACGAAAAATCGCAGCTGGTGGGAGGTTTTCAAGAAGCGGATTTCCTCGTAGATCGCGGCTACGGAGGGAAAAGTCGGTAGGGGCGGGTGCAGCGGGCAGGACGTTTATCGGAAATACACCGTAGACCCAAGGCAAACGCATTTGAGGAGAAGTGAAACAACAGAGGAATGCCTTTATTGACTGATATTGCCATTTATACGCATGTTCGTCAAACTCGCGCGCTTCGCGCGGGAACTCCCCAAATTGACTCACCGGCACCACATTGCCAGTTCGCCCCTGTCGGGGCAACGCATGCGCGTTGTCCATCCGCACTTACCGCCCGCTGCGCGTGCGCCCTCAACGGGGCCGTCGTGCGTGTTGTACGTCGTACATCGAAAATCGTACATAGACAAACGCTTTTCCTAATGCGTTTACTCTGGGACACGAACGACCCGCTCAGAGTTTTTACATTTGAGGCGTAAGATGATCTCGAAGCGAGTAACGCGTTCCGTGAGGACGAGGAGGACGGCGTGTGAACCCCACCGGGCGGATCATGTGGCTCATGCCGCATCCCGAGCGTTTTCTGCTCCCGCGCCACCATTACGATCCAGATTGGGGCTGGGGCTATTACTTCTTCAAGGGCGCCTTTGAGGCGCTGAAATAGGCTCGTTTCTCTTATTTCCAGAATTGCTCCGGCTTAGTGTCTCGGAGTGGGGAGGTGTATCGTATGCGCAATAGCTCGGTGCTGCGGTGACCCATTTCCAGTTGCAGCGCGGGCAGATCCCGGAAGTATTGCGCGTGATAACTCGCAAAGGTGTGCCGCAGCGTGTCCGGTCTCCAGCTCATAAACCCGGCCGCGCGGCGCAAAGCCCGCCAGCGCCGACTCCAGTTCGCCGGAATCATGCACAGCTCTTCCGCCAGCTTTCGCTTCACTCGCAGTGGCACCACGCGCCCTCCTCCTGTCTTGCTCGTCTGCGAACGTACAATGACCACCCTCTGCCCCCAGCGAATGTCTTCCGGTTGCAGTCTCCTCACTTCCGTCGGCCTCAGCCCACAGTACAGCATGAGATAGAGTGAAAGGTACATCTCCCGGTGCTGCGGGCGCTGCGCCGTGGTTTCCAGCCGCCGCACATCCGGAATATTCAGGGGTTCGATGACCTCTTCCTGTACGCGTGGCGTACGGATGCTGTCTATCGGGTTCTCGCTGCACCATCCCTGTCCCTGCCCGTAGGTGAAGATGCTGTGCAGAATCGCTCTCGCCTTGCGGTAGCCGTGCGGGCTCTTCCCCCATTCCCCCTCCAGCATCTCACGGCATTCCTTCGCGCGCACCGCCCTCAGCGGTCTCCCCGCCAGCGCGCGATCTCGCATCATCCGCCTCACAAAATACCGCAAGTCTCGCCGGTACACCGGCCGCAAATCCGCCCGCGCCTCCACACTCGCCCAGGCCGCTTCTTCCAGACTCACCGTACCCTCCTCTCTCCTCCTCTCCTCGATCCCGGCTCGTATCACCTTGCGCATCTCCTCTATCATATCTTCCCTCCTCAATCTTCTCATTTTCTTTCCCATCCCCTCGAACGCTTCCAATACCAATCGCGCGGCATCCTCACCACGCAACCCCACTCGTTTGAGTAATTCATCTGCTATTTTCATGATTTCGCTGTTCTCTTTTGTTTGGCGCCTTACAGCTTTCGGAATGCTGTGTCAATCATAATAACACTTTTCTTCCGGAAAATGAACGATGTGCGTCCTAGGGGGGTCTAATGACTTACTTACTTCAGGAAGGTTTTAAACCTCATAATTTGTTAATAATAAGCTTAGAATAGGATTACAGCATTCCGAATGCTGTATCATTAGCCCCGTTCGGTCTTTTAGGTCCAACACACTGTTTTACTATCTTACCACTATGAAACTTCATCTCCCCCTCCCCCTCCGTTTCGCCCTCCTCGCTGTTTGCGCGGTTGCTGTGAGTCATGCGGTGCAGTCAGCAGGACCAACACCTTGTGAGTTTTCTGCAACTCTCGGCAATGTGATGCAGAGTCAGACGTTGAATTCGGATCTTTCGTATGATGATGGGACCCTGGAGGGATACGAGGTGCATGTGCGTGTAGGTACGAATGAACATGTCGTGCGCTATTATTTTCCATATGGTACAAATGATTCCGTAACGACTAAAAGTGTCCACTCCTTTGGTGTCTCCGTGTACCATAAGGACACATCGACTCCCGTGCAAAGGGCCCTCTCAGCAGAAGTCAATTTTACACTTGATGGGGACAATAAAAAATACTCATATAAAGTCCAGATAGAGGAAGGAAAAGGAAACGTTGCATGGATCATTCCTTATAAAAAGGGAGTGGTCAAGATGGAAGAAATGGATGTGATCCTCATCAGCGGCACGAACTATTCGAGTAACGGAGGAACGGGGGAGAACTGGGATACTCCTTTCCACGAATGCCCGGTCAACAATTACAGCAAAGGGTACATAAACTGCTTAGATATCTCCATTTCTAACAGTAATGCGTTTACTTTTGAGAAAGGAGACCACTCAAAAGTGGGCCCAAACCTCGGGGCATTGACAACAGATGGAAGCTTGACCCTGACCAATGTCAATCAAGTTTCGCTGAATGATAACATTGGTCGAGTAATGGTAGGAAGCATCTTTACGTGGAAAAACGCAGGTACAGGGGTGGGTACATTCAGTGGAAATAAAGATATTATGTTTTATGACAAGAGTGGAGTCACCATTGAAGGTGTCGAGCAGGTTGATTTTGCAAATAACGAAAATACCATCTTTAAAGATGCCCTCGTAAATCAAGTCATTTTTAAAGAGATTGGGACGCTCGTCTTCAGTGGGAACAGAGCGGAGACAGGAGTAATTACTGAAGGTGGCAGTAGCCGCTTGGAGAACAGTTCCCTTTTGAAAATGGTGGGTGATATGATGTTTGAAGATGTGAGCACCCTGAAATTTACGGAGAATACGGCCACAAAAGAATACTTGTTTACCTATCTGATTCCTCACACAAAAAATTGCGAGGAAATATACATAACGAATAATACAGCTGAGCAAGGATCTGTCCTGTGTGGTGTTGGGGCAGCGTCTGCTTTACTGAACCTTGAAAATACAAAAAAAGGACTCTACATCAATGAGAATACAGCTCGCCTCAAAGTAGGGGAAAATTACAAACCTGTGTTGGTGACGGGTGATATCATTGCGAGTGGAAGCAGCGAGAAACAGGCCGTATTTGAGATGAATGACAATACCGGAACCGGCGCGTTTTCTGCATTAAACAGTGGGAAGATATCAGCGCAGACCTTCGCATCACTCACAATTAGTGGGAACAAGATACAGAATCAAACTGCTTACGGATCTTCCAGTCAGGTTCTCACAGGAGAATTGGCATTGTCGGGAATAGGAACGGTCTCTCTATCAGACAACATATACGAAACGACCAATAAGTACATGAGCGCCCTGACAAGCGGCAGTATTGAAGATTTCGCAAATCTCAGGATTGAAGGGAATATGTTTGGATACGACATGGAAACTGGGCAATCAGTGCAGGCCTTAGAAGCCGGAGCATTGTTAGCCGGTCTGACCGTTTCGGGTCGCGTAGGTGAAAGCACGATGGTTATTCGTGATAACAAGATTGCAGGTAAATCCACAAACTCCTCGTCGACCACGAATCGGTTAGATCCTGTTGAATTTGAGAATTTGCAATCATTCGAGATGAAAAACAATAGCGCCATAAATTCTCGAATTTTCTCGTCTGTTACACTAAACAACATCGGAACAATCAATGTAGAAGGGAACACGATCACGGATGACTCCAGCAAGGTAAACACTTCAGCCATGTTATCCGGAGTCAGAGGGAGCAATATCGGGAATAATGAGATAGTCATCAAGAACAACACTGTGCAATCATACTTGGATGCACATGGCGCGGCGATTGCATGTGGCGGGAATCAGGGCATGACTATAACCTCTTCCCATGTAGAAATATCCGGCAATAAGTCCATAGGGCAAACATCAGCGGGAGGCGCTGCGTTGTGGCTGGATGATGAAAACCCGAACACGAATTCCATGCTCTTCGAAGGCTGTGGAACCATTGCGATAACCGACAATGGAGCTCAATCCGATGATATAGAGAACGCGCAAGGTGGGGCTATTCATGCCAAAGAAAACCTGGAGTTCAAGGATAATGAATCTGTAGTATTGCGCGGCAACTACGTCAGAGACACCTCCGGGGAAAACTGCCATCTCAATGCCATCTACTTTGCCGATGATGAGGCGGAACTTCGCATTAAAGCAAGCGCCGGACAGACATTCACTTCGTATGACGGTATTTATGTGCAAGATGACTTATGCATCAACGGAGATGAAGAGGACCAGTCAACCGCATACACCGGGACAGTGACATTCTCGGGAGTGCATGCCAAAGAAGATTTGGCAAAATTAAAATCGAATTATACCGAGGCGGAACTTGAAGCCTCCAAGACGGTTCACACGGATTATCGGGCTAAGGTGTACAGGGGAACGCTGGTTTTGGACCACAGCATTCTTGAAGTGAACAGAGAGTATGATATCTTCTGGAGTACCGCTCTACTTTCCCAAGCAACTCCTCACTTCGAGAGCACGCAGGATGCGCTGCTCGTTATGAAGGGGGCTGAAATCAGGACGAAAGCCATGCTGAATCTCAGCATCCCGACATACGGACTTTCGTCCATAGCGAAAGCTGATTTTTCAGAAAGCAATGTCATTGATGCTTTCCTTCTGAACGCAGAGGGTGGGACATGGACCTTCAGACTTTCTGACGTTAATAAGGAAACTCCGGTTCTTCGAATAGAGTTTACGGAAGGTGGAGCAGGACTATGCTCCCTGACGACAACGGACATGACCTTCGATATACAGTCCGCTACTTCCAACTTTACAAAGGGGAAATACATTCTGCTGTCGTTCAACACCGAGAACGGATCATGGGACACATACGGTGATGTAACACTCACAGGGTTGGCAAAATCCTCATCAATTGGCGAGAGTAAGGGAGAAGGTGATGTTTATTTCGTGCAGCAAGGCACCGAGAGACAACTCATATTTGAGTCAGCGGAAGACATCGTGTCGCGCCGCGACAACACGACGCTGACGTGGAGAGGCGAGAGAGGAACGTGGAGAAATGAGGCAGGCAGTGGGGAGAATCCGACCTGGACTGCGGATGTGGAGGATGTCAACTTCTACACGGGGGATGGCGTTGTATTCAAGAACGCGGCAAACGTCACCATAGAAGGGACAGTGCGACCCGGGAGCGTGCTGGTGGAAAACGCGGAAGGGCAGGATGTGGTATTCACCGGTAGCGGCCAGATCACCGATGTGGATATACCGAGCAAGCAAGTGGTGCTCACGAAGAGGGGTGAGGGCAAACTAACCATCAACACTGCCAATGCCTACACGGGCGGAACGGTGTTGGAGGCAGGCACGCTGGTGACCGGGAATGCCAATGCGTTGGGGGTGGGAGGCGTGATGCTCAATGGCGGTACGCTGGACATGGGGGGTCAGGCCGTGGGGAACACGGTGACCGTGAAGAAAGCGGCGAGCATCACCAACGGCGGAGCGTATACCGGCAAGCTGGTGCTGGATGGTGGAACCTTGGATGGTGCTGTGAACCTGGCGCAGGATGCGGAATTAAAGAACGGTACGGTGACGGGTGTATTGAGCGGCAAAGGAGGCGTGGTGGTGAGTGGCGGCGCTGTGACGCTAAGCGGAGCGAACACTTACACTGGCAAGACAACGGTGCAGAGCGGTACGCTGACGGTGAGCGGCGGCGTGGCGAGCAAAGAGATTGAAGTGCAGAGTGGCGGAACATACAGCGGCACGCTGTCCGGCCCGGATTTGACCGTTACGCTTGCAGGCGGTACATTGAAGGGTAATGTGACACTGGATGGCGGCGTCGCGCTGAATTCCACAGTGGAAGGATCCAAAGTGGACGGCAGGTTAAATCTGGCGCAGGGTGGTAAGCTGGGAGTTACGGAAGGATCGGGGCTTTTTGTGAAGGAGCTGGTGGCGGATGGTGGCACCCTCTCGCTGGATGGGAGTGGAGATTTGGAGGTAGGGACTTTTGCGACCACTGAAACGATCACGCAGGTGAATCTTGGTATGGATGTGCTGGACATGGAGTCGGGCACGTACGTCCTGCTGAAGTATGACACTCTGGCAGAAGGGAGTACGGCAGATCATTTGCAACTGGAGTCGAGGATAGCAGATGAGCGCACTCGCAAGCAATTTAATCTGGAGCTGAAGTCCAACAGCATGGATCTCCTGGTGAGTGGAGAATCCGCAAGTCTGGAGTGGAATCAGGGCAGCAAAGGCACTTGGGAGAACTCTGCTGACGGCGGACCTTGGGATACAGAAACCAATGATAAGACCTTTTTCAACGGCGATTCTGTCACCTTTAATGTTGCGGAGGAACCCGTGGAGGTCGAAGTGGTGGGCGAAGTACGCCCGGGCAGCATCAACGTAAAAGGCAATCAGGATGTAACTTTCCAGGGATCAGGCAGTATTACCGGTCGTGGCGCTCTTGCCAAGGAAGGTAGCGGCACACTGCGTATGAAGACCAATAACGTGTCCTATAGCGGGGATATTTCCGTGCTTGGCGGCACATTAGAAGTTGGTCATGAAAATGCATTGGGAACCGGGGCGGTGCTGGTGCAAAATGCCAGGTTCGACGCAGGGAACTTTGCCGTGAAAAACCACGTGAAACTTGCTGGGACAGCAGGGTTAAAAGGCGCGAATTCGGTGAAAGAGCTCACCTTTGCCAATGGGTCATCCATCACGGCTGATGGAGCCTATGTGCTGGGGGTGAATCAGCATCTGCTCGTTGATGGTCACAGTAAAACTCGCAGCGTAACGCCCGTAGCCAGTAGCTTCAGCGGTGGCTTCGTTTTTGCCGGTGGTACCCTCAGCCTCAACGGCGGCTTGTTCGACCTGACCGGAGCCACCGTTTCATTTAATCCGGAGAATGGCAGCTCTACTCTGGATTTGACAGACTGGGAGGGTCTTACATACGGGGATTACACCCTGTTGCAGGGGCACGAGGGGCAGTGGGAGGCCGGTTCGGAAGCTCTGTTCAACCTCTCGCTGGATGAGACGCTGCAGAAATACGCCGAGCTGAAAGTGAGCGAGGACGGCAGCAGTATTGAGCTCGTCATCAAGCGGCCATCAGAGAATCCTTCCATTAGCGCCGCGCTCAATCGCAACCAGCGTGCCGCGTACAAGACTCTCGCAGCGATTGCGGAGCAAGGAACAGCGGTCGGCAAATTGGCAGAGATGGCTGATAACGTAGCCGATGCACAGGATGCGAGATCTGCCGCCGCTCTGGTGGATCGCCTGAGCGGCGCAGAACTCGCTACCATCCTCAGCGCTCAGACGGAGGGCAATATGGCTCACATTCGCCGTCTGCGCAACAGCATCGGCACGGGACACCTCGTCTCTCCCGAACACCGCACGGCAGCCTATGTCACCGGCTACAACGAGGATACGCAGCTGGAACAAGACGCCAAAGGTCTCGGCTACAAACGTGTGGAGTGGGGCGGCACGGTGGGTATGGAGACCGGACTGCATCGCCGCTCGGTGATGGGTCTGGCGTTGAGCAGTGGCCGCGCCTATGTGACTCCGGATGGAGGAAGTCGGCGCTACCACGAGGATAACACCCGAGGTGACATCTACATGGTGGCGTACCAGAGTCTGAACATTCGCAGCACCTTCAGTATGGGCTATGGCGTGCATCGCTTCAATGTGAGCCGTATGCTGCCGGATGGCTCCATCTCGAAGAACGGGAGCATCCGCGGCAATTCTCTCAACATGGGTGAGGAGATGGCCTACACGATCAAGATGAACGAAAAGACAAGTATCGAGCCCTTCTTCGCTGTAGAGAGCAGCTTCAACCGTGTCAATTCCTTCACTGAGTACGGCGCCGGCACAGCCTCCATCGGTGCGCAGGATTCCGAGGCCTGGGCGACAGACCTGTCACTTGGCGTTCGTACGACGCATGCATTCTCCGCGGTTCCCTCCGCCCCGGCTGCTGTCTTCACGCTGCAGGCAGCGCTCGTAGCATCGGTGGGCGATAATTGGGAAGAGATGACGCTGAGTTACACGGGAGCGCCGGACATGTCCTATGAGGTGCGTCCGGCTAAGCGTAACCGCTGGGGCTTCACCATCGGTACCTCTATAGGATTGCCTGTCAGTGAGAATTTCTCCGTGATAGGCGGAGCAAATGCGACGCTGCGCGGAGACTCGAGCGAGTTTTCGGGTAGTGTGGGGCTGCGCTTCAACTTCTGATTTTGTACGGTTCTGAGTAGTCACGGAGGATCCCGTCGGTGCGGTAAATGAAGTGCCGACGGGATTTTCTTTGGGTACGTCAGCCATGACATGTAACTGGGGTGAAATTCCCCAAAGAGCCGCTGACAGGGCAGAATCAAATAGCCAAAAGCAACTGCGTCACGATAACGTGGGGTGGGGAGCACGGCAAACGCATTTGAGGAGAAGTGAAGCAACAGAGAAATGTCCTTATTGACTGATATTGCCATTTATACGCATGTTCACCAAACTCACGCGCTTCGCGCGGGAACTCCCCAAATCGTACATCGAAAATTGACTCGCCGCCGCCCCATCGGCGGTTCACCCCTGCGGGGCAGCGCATGCGCGCTGTCCATCCGCACTTACGCCGTCGTGCGTGTTGTACATCGTACACAGGCAGACTTGTCTGCCACCGCCGCCGCTTTCTAACTACGCCCGCCGGTCGTTCCATAATTCCGCCATCGCATCTGCTCCGCAAAATTCGCGCGCAAGCGCGGGAATTTTCCAAATCGTACATCGTACGTCGTAAATCGTACATAGGCAGACCCCGTCTGCCACCGCCTCGTACATAGGCAAACGCTTTTCCTAATGCGTTTGCCTTGGGTCTTGGTCTGACTTTCAAATGATGGCGGTCAGATAAGGGAAAAGTGACGTGGCGGGAACGCTCTGAGGAAATCCTCGATGTGCCCACGCGTGCTCGGCAGCGCGTCCGCAGAGGTACGCGGCAAGGGCGGCTGAATGGAAACAAGAAAGCCCGGCAGCTGCAAGAGCCGCCACAACGCCGGCGAGCACATCCCCTTGACCACCGGTCGCCATAAAGGAGCCACCGCTGCTGTTGTAACAAATCGAAACACCATCGGTGATGATGCTACGTGCCCCTTTGAGCAATAACGTGCAGGATTTTTTTGCCACAAATCGCATCGCACTCTGAATTCGGGTGAGTTCAGAGCTTTCGGGGAAAAGGCGCCGCATTTCTCCGGGGTGTGGGGTGAGGAGGCCACGTTGAGGAAGTTTCAACCCATGGACGGCAACGGCATTAAGAGCCCCCGCGTCCAGTACCACTGGACAGTCTGCCGCACTCCAAAGATTCTGTAAGGCCTCGGCTTCCTCTTTCGTCAACTGGCCGAATCCTGGTCCGACCAGGAATGCCTGTGCATCCTGAGTCGGTACTTCAGAAAAATCCCGCACACCGTGCACCATCACCTCCGGAGCGACTTTGACTGCAAGAATGGAATAGATGCTCTGCGGGCAATAAAGCTCCACCAATCCTGCTCCGGCGTAGAGAGCAGCCTCAGAAGCCATGCAAGCAGCTCCGATGAAGCCCGGGGATCCTGCAAGAATGCGTACCCGCCCCGCACGGTTCTTGAAGCAGGAATGCGCACGACGTGGCAGAAGTCTCAATGTACTGTCGTCTGTCACGCGTAGATTACTCTCACCCGGATCAGCCTCCGGCAAGGATACACAAAGAAGCCGTCCCACATAATCTTCAGCTCCGTCCGCGAGCATACCGGGTTTAACACAGCCGATAGCGAGAGTGGCATCTGCACGCACAGATTGAACACAGCACACACCTGTGTCTGCCTGCAAACCAGTTGGAACATCGATAGCAAGGGTCAGAGAACGCAGAGAGGATTCCCTCAGGGAGTTGAGCTCCTGCACAAGAGTTGCGTACTCCTGACGAAGCTCACCACTCGCTCCACTGCCAAGGAGGCCATCAATAATGAGTGCTCCATTCTCGCCGATTCGCGGTTTCTCCTGAGTAATTATGAGGCATCCGGGCGAGATGGACTTGATCTGTTGCCGCGTCTCGGCAGACATCATTTCCGGTGACACTGCGCAGCGTAGCAGAATATTCTTGAAACCCAGCGCATGCGCGATGCCAACGGCGTCTCCGGCGTTGTTGCCCTTCCCCGCATACACGATGGCAAGAGGAAAACGACACGGAGCGTTGGCGAACTGAGGATCCCGTCGTAAGACGTCAACCGCACGATCAATAGCGCACTGCATGAGCAAAGCAGAGGAAACACCTCCCCTTCCTATAGCAGAGCACTCCGCCTGACGCATCACTTGACAGCTGTGCACAAACATACAAACGGAGGAGATTACAAGTTCTTACGTTTTCGGCTCCGGCAGCTCGCCCGAATGACACGGCGCATGATGCAGAGTGGACCAGACGTAACGTATAAAAATCACCTTCAGTGCAGCAGTGAGAGGCACCGCCAGCAACGCACCCACGATACCACCAAGAACACTGCTCCAGAAAAGAACCGAAAACATGATCGTCAGATCGTGCATGTGCAACCTCTTGCCCAGCACGCGCGGCTGAAGAAACCAACCATCCAGCTGGCTCACACACAGAAAGATGAGCAACACTGCAACCACGTGCCCGGCATCATGCCAGGTAACCCATGCTATAAGCAACGCTGGGATACTCGTGAAAATCATTCCAATGTAAGGAATGATACCAAGGAGGGCAGCCGCAGCACCGATAGTGATGGCATATGGCAGCCCCATCACCTTAAGAGCAATACCGAGCAAGATACCATCGATGAAACTCACCAACATCTGACCACGCACAAAAGAGATGATGTAATCATTGATTTGCCGTAATGTTTCAACAACCTCCTGCCGAAATTTTGAGGCTCGTAAAGGCAGGATAGTGTGCCAGTTTTGCTCGATAACTTCCCCCTGAAGCAAGAAGTAAAAGAGGAACACAGGAATCATCACCAGTCCGATAATCATTCCGAGCGAACCGTAAATGGCACGCGTACCGGCAGTGAACCAGTGTATACCCGCTCGAGTGATGGATTCGGAGTGGTAATCCAGCACGGCAAGAGCTTTTGCCGTGTAATCATCTTCTGCCGGTTGCCGGAATAGCGCCGCAGTGCCGGCAGTGCTATCATCGCGGCGTGTCTGGTCGTAGAGGGCGTCAATAGCACGCTGAGCAAGCGTATTAGTGTTGATAAAATTTTGTCCTGTTGTCACCGCACTGGCGAGAATCTGATTTTGCTTTGAGAAGAGCAGTCCGGTCTGCTCCACAAGCGGGGGCACAATGGCGGCTCCTAATCCCGCCACTACCACAGCAGCTCCGGCCAATACGAGAAGCACTGCAATGATACGCTTGCGTACTCGTCTCTGTACTCGCACCACGCAAGGGTACAACAGATACGCCAGTGCTCCTGCAATAATCACCGGGAGCAACACCGGCTCCAGTGCCACGAAGAGCGCGACCAGACCAAGAATGAGTCCCGTTGTGAGACCCACGATAGTAAAGATGCTCAACCCTGTAAGTGCCCCCCAACAAGCGGCACGTTGGAAACGCGTTGGATTCTCTCTCTGCTCAGCCATGATGGTGAAATTCTACACTTTCCCAAACAGCTCTGTCAACTAAAAAGACTTGACAAGGAGCATCATTAGTGTATAGTTCGGCGTTGTGGCAATACCCCGTGTCCCTTCCCTTACACTGCCTACCGGCAATTTCGATGAAATGCTCGCTATGAGTAACCGTCGTCTCATCGGGGTGCTGCGTACTGCTGTCTTCGCTCCGGAAAAGATGATGCGGTTCTCCCCGCGTCCACCGGAAGAACATGATGCCTACATCATTCGGCACGAACCTAATCGGATCATCGTGCGCCTCTATGCAAACGGAGAAGAGATATTCCGTTGCTGCCTTGTTCCGGATCAAGAGTATTCCTGACCCCTCTGGGACAAACGCATTTGAGGAGATGTGAATCAACACAGGGATACCCTTATTGACTGGTATTATCGTTTATACATATCAAAAATCATGACAACAAGAGGTCATCATGATGATGACTCTGAAGGGATTTCAGCATACATTAATGATCCGAAAAAATCTGCGCAATGCGCACATTATTAATAAATCGTACATCCAACATCGTACGTCGTACATAGGCCAACGCATTTCCTAATGCGTTGGCCCTGCACTCCTCCGCCGACTCGCTCCTTCAAAAATGAGAGAATAAAGATCACGCGCTAAGAAAACGCGCCCCCCCATCTCTCAGTTCAAGGACGTCTCTTTCCGGATTTGGCGTGCAAAGCCATAACTTTTTCAAAAGCGGCACGTTGTCGCGCTCGACTAGCACTGGCAGCAATACTGTTCATTACCATAGACAACAGGATCAATATGGCAACTCCAAGGGCAAAATAGTGCCACCATTCCGGATTTTCAATTCCGACAGACTTCAACCAATCCGGTGGCTCGCCCAGGAATTCCTCAAAAGAAGAGTCACCACCACCTTCCTGAATCTCTACGCTCTTCGTACGACCTGCTGAAACTTTAGAAGGAGAGGAAGAATCACGCGATGCTCCAGCCACCAACCCCAACGCCGTCACTCCACGATTGACTTGAGGAGTATGAGCAGGGGAAGACGACGAATCTGTTTCGGAGGAGGCAAGAGCTGAGGAGGTTCCGCCGGTAACAGTAGTTCTCCCGCCTCCGGATGCAGCTGTCCCTCCTGACTGACTGGGGCTCTTCGCCGCCAAAGGAATCGACATGCGTCGCTGTTCATCTTTGTAGAGCGCTGCGATCTCATCAGCGGTAATCTGAAGTCCCATCGCCGAACGCTGGGATTCAGGAGTCAACGTGGAGAGAACCCAACGATTCGTCGCCGGCATTGATGCAAACAGTGAAACACGAGCAATCTTTTTCTTCGTCTTGTCTGTCTCGTAGAACAGCATGGCTCCATCCTTCAATTTCATGCGCATGGGATTCTCCAATCCAAAAGTCTCCTGCACCATCTTCCGCGCTTCTTCATTTTTCGGAGGCGCCCACCTGGCCTCCTTGTCCACCTTTTCTCCTGCAATCGTCTTAGCATCCTTTAATCCGACCTTCTTCGCGACGGGCTTATTGTACTCAATGGCGATGAGCAAAACGTCCCCACTATCAGCGGTAAAATCCACAAATATTTTCTTATCGCTCAATTGCCAGGTACGCCGAATCGTTCCGTCCCCCAGTACCTTGTACATGTAATCCTTGCTCAGAGTATCATCCGCCTTGTCTCGGTTCATGGGCAACGCTAAGTCGTGAACTTCAAGCGCGCATCCAAAACTACTCCAAATCAAAAAAACGGCCATCCATGTAAAAATCTTGCCTTTCAACCCATTCAATGCATTCATAGACTTCGGTATCTTCGCGCTCAGGGTACCATAAGCCACCCCTGCTGTAAAGTAAAAAAGGCTCATTTTCAGGGTAAACGCATTTGAGGAAAGTCAATCAACAGAGCAAATGCCCTTATTGACTGATATTATTGCCTATACGCATCATAAATCATGCCGGCAAGTGCTCCCTGCCGAATTCGCGCGCAAGCGTGGGAACTTTCCAAATCGTACTTCGTACATCGTACCTCGTACATAGGCGGCACCAGCCGCCACCGGGCGCCCCCGCCCCCGCCGCTTTCTAACCACATCCACGCGTTGCCTCACATTTCCACCACCGCACTTGCTCCGCCACACTCGCGCACTTCGCGCGGGAACTTTCCAAATCGTACTTCGTACATCGTACCTCGTACATAGGCGCCACCGTCGTCCATCGTACATAGGCAGGCCCCGTCTGCCTCCGTCGTACATAAGCAAACGCATTTCCTAATGCGTTTGCCCTGATCACATTTGCTTTTAAGTTGACTTCGTCGCTGGGTGTGGTAGAGTACGTCAGACGAATTGCACACTCTAACGACGTATGAAAATTGCATTGGATGCCATGGGGGGAGATAACGCTCCGCATATCAACATCGGAGGTGCAGTAGAGGCGCTCAAGAACATTTCAGAACTCGAAAAACTTTTTTTAGTAGGAGACAAACACAAATTACGCCCCGCATGCGATGCCGCTGGCATCGGATCCAACCCTCGACTGGAAATTGTACATGCTCCGGACGTAGTCACCATGGAGGAAAGCGGACTTGCCGCTGTGCGTCGCGGTAAAACTTCCTCCATTAGCACAGCGGTGGACCTCGTTAAAAGTGGGGCAAGTGATGCGGTAGTCTCCGCCGGCAACACCGGTGCAGCAGTAGCGGCAAGTACCATTAAACTGCGTTTGTTGGAGGGGGTGGAGCGTGCGGGAATTGTATCTCCCATGCCGAGCGTGCACGGCTATGTGCTGGTGAGCGATACGGGAGCAAACCCGGATGCTAAACCGAGTCACCTGGTTGGATATGCAGTGATGTCGGCTATGATGGCTCGCTACATTTATGGACGCACGACGCCAAACGTGGCTGTGATGAGCAATGGAACCGAGGATTGCAAGGGGAGCGAATTCTCCAAGGAAGCGTATCGCTTGCTGCATGAACTTGCGAAACAAGAGCTGCTTCCATTCCGATTCACCGGGAACTGTGAGGGACATGACCTGTTCGAAACGGAGCTGGATGTAGCCTTGACGGATGGCTTTACAGGAAACATCCTTCTCAAGAGCGTGGAAGCGACGGCAAAGGCCTTTGCGCACTGGATGAAGGCAGGCATCAAAAAAAGCCCGGTAGCAATGACCGGAGCCCTGCTGATGCGCTCTGTATTCCGCGACATTGCCCAAAGCATGAGCGCCGACAGTGTAGGCGGTTGCCCGCTTATGGGGGTGAACGGCGTCTCCATCATCGCCCACGGTTCTGCAAACGCAACGGCTATTTTCAATGCTTGTCGCATGGCCGAAGGAATGCTCCACCACAGCGTAAATGATCGCATTGTGGAATGCATGACTAAAATTAATCCTCGCCTCCATGAGTTACTCCGGAAGGCAGACTGAAGCCCCTTTCTCTTGACGCATCCACCGGAAAAACCAGGAGCAGTGCGCACAACACTCCCCGTGCCTGCTGAATCAGAAGCCTCGTCGTTGCCACTGAACTTTCTCAGACCGGACGAAGCCTCTATTCTCTGTCCCCTCAGATGAGTTTAAGACGCACCAAATCCTGGGTATCAATAAGTCCAACAGGATGTCGGGAAGAATCAAGAACCACGAGATCGTCGATTCTTCGATCGCGCAAAGTCCTCACCGCAGCAATGGCAAGCTGATCTGCCTGCACAAAGATTGGATTCTCAGTCATGTAGTCCGCAACAGGATGCGTACCGCAAGTAGGATCCGCCTGGTACGCACGAGCAAAATCACCATGCGTAAAAATCCCCGCTAGAGTCCCGTCCGGACATGTCAGGATACAAGCTCCGGCACGCGCCTGGGTCATTGCCACAAGACAGTCCATAACGGTTGCATCCCGCGGACGCATCGCAACTTCTTTGCGCATAATATCCGAGATACGAGTGAGCAAAGCGCGCCCCAGTGAACCGCCCGGGTGACTGCGGGCAAAATCCTCCTTCGTAAAATGTCGCGCCTCAAGAAGAGCCATCGCCAGGGCATCGCCCATCACCAGCATGGCCGTGGAAGAGGACGTTGGAGCGAGATTCAAGGGATCTGCCTCCCTCTCCACGGAAGTATCCAGCACAATATCAGAAAGCTGCCCCAACGTGGAAGCCGGCTTACCGGTCATGCCAATGATGGGCATGTCGTACCGTTTCAAGAACGGCAGTAGTGTTAACAATTCTGCCGTTTCCCCGGAAAACGACATCGCGATACATGCATCACCATCCTGGACAATACCAAGATCGCCGTGCATAGCGTTCATTGAATCCAGCACCACGGAAGGCGCGCCGGTAGAAGTAAGCGTCGCCGCAATTTTGGAACCCACAAGCCCGCTTTTGCCAACACCCACCACAATGATTTTATGACCGCCTTCCACTGCCTCGCGCAGCGCTTCCACCGCATGGCAAAATTCCATACCAAGGTTAGCTCCTATCACGCGCAACGCCTCAATTTCATCCTCAAACACCTTCTTGCCGCGTACCGTGTGATCAATCGTCTCTTGAACGCTCATAACGTTTGCAGTCTAACACACAAGATGAGTACGGTCAAGGGAATCCCTTCCATACTCTCGGGAAACACGACAAACCCGGAGGATTGTTGAACCGGCGTTTCTTCAGGAAAGCCGCATTTGAGAGAAGTCAGTCAACAGAGGAAATGCCTTTATTGACCGATATTATTGTCTATACGCATGTTCGCCACGCTCGCGCGCTTCGCGCGGGAACTCCCCAAATCGTACATCGAAAATCGTACATAGGCGCCGCCAGGCGCCCCCGCCCCCGCCGCTTTCTCACTACACCCGCACGTCGCTCCACAATTCCGCCACCGCACCCGCTTCGCCAACCTCGCGCGCAAGCGCGGGAACTCCCCAAATCGTACATCGTACATCGTACCTCGTACATAGGCGCTGCCAAGCGCCACCGTCGTACATCGAAAATCGTACATCGTACATAGGCAAACGCATTTCCTAATGCGTTTGCCCCGGGGGTTTCTTTCTCCTTCCGGACAAAGAATAAAAAATTCTTTACGCTTGACAAGGCTGTCAGCCTGTGATACCCTGCGGCTCCCGGTCAGGGAAGACCTGACTGTCGTGGAAGCAACAACTCTCGTTTATTATGGTATCAATTCGACTCAACCGCCAGGGTTCCAAGAATCGTCCGTACTACAAGATCGTCGTGGTAGACAGCCGTAAACGACGCGATGGGGCGTTCATTGAGCAGGTGGGCACCTATGATCCGATGGTGGAAGGGGTGAACTACAAAATCGAGCTTGAGAAGGTGGATAAGTGGCTCAAGACAGGGGCAAAAGCATCTGAAACCGTGGCCTCCATCATTAAGAAAGCTCGCGCAACCGCCTGAACCGTGCGGCACGGCGGTCCCGCAGTCCATGCGGGCGTACGTCCATGCGTCTTTCACAGTGAGCACGCTGTGAGAGGCGCTTTCTTTTGGTGAGAACGAATGCGAAGAAAACAATGAACGCGGATCAGATGCCGTGGCTGGAGAGGTTCAGCTTGTATCTCGCCCCGATGGCGGGGGTGACGGATCCGATCTTCCGCTCTCTCTGCAAGGAAGAGGGAGCTGATGTGCTGGAAACTGAGTTCGTCTCCGCCGCAGGAGTCTTGCAAGCGTGGGAAAGAACGCGACGGTACGTGCAGCTCAGCGATGTGCAGAGACCGGTGGGTGTGCAGATTTTCGGAGCGGAACCGGAGCAGATGGCAGCAGCGGCTCGAATTATTGTGGATTCGGTGCACCCGGATTTTATCGATATCAACGCCGGTTGCCCTGTGCCAAAAGTGGTAGGACGCAATGGCGGAGCCTCGCTGATGAAGGATCTGCCGCTACTGGAGCGCATCGCACGCGCCGTGGTTCAGGAGCTGGAGAGGGACTGCCCGGTGACGGCAAAGATCCGCAGCGGATGGGATGCCCGCAGCATCTGCGCCGTTGAAGCCTGCATGCGCCTGGAAAACGCCGGAGTACGTTCCATCACTGTGCATGGGCGCACGCGTTCTCAGCAATACAGCGGCATGGCAGACTGGGATATTGTCCATGAATGTGCTCGTCGCGTGCATATCCCCATCATCGGCAATGGCGACCTGCGAAAACAGGAGGATATTTTACGCGAGCGGGACAAGGGCATCGTGGCAGGAGTAATGATCGGGCGCGCAGCCATGTCTTCTCCGTGGATTTTCCGCCATGCGCGCCACCTTCTGAATACCGGCGAGCGACTGCCGGAACCAACCTCTCCGGAAAAACTGAACCTGGTGCTGCACTACGCGAAATTGACATTGGACTCCGGGCACTATGGAGACGAGATCACGACGATGAGAGCCCTCAGGGCGCGCATTCTCTCGCTCACAAAAGGCATCCCGGGAACGAAAGAAAAACGCTCTGCCTTGGCTCGTGTCTGCTCGTGGGATGAACTGCAGAATATCCTGGCCTCTCTCTCCTAATTTTTCTCTGCCCGTCCCTGCAGATTTCCCGCAGGATCTCGGAATCTCCGCAGGAGAAGCGCATTGCCCACCACGCATAGGCTGCTTAACCCCATGGCGGCAGCCGCAACGGCGGGAGGCAACAGCAGCCCGCACACAGGGAAAAACACGCCGGCAGCCAGGGGAATGGCAATGACGTTGTAGATGAATGCAAGGAAAAGATTCTGGCGAATCTTGCGCAGGATGGCACGGCTGAGCAACACGGCGCGCGCAATATCCATGGGATCGCTGTGCATGAGGATGATCCCCGCGCTCTCGGCCGCTACATCTGCGCCGGCTCCGATCGCGATGCCCACTGAAGCATGCGCAAGGGCCGGCGCATCATTGACTCCGTCGCCCACCATCGCCACTCTCTCTCCCTTTTCTCCCAGCTTTCGCACGAATTCCTCCTTTTCCTGCGGGGAGAGCGCGGCGTGCACCTCCGACACCCCGGTGGCAGAAGCCACGGTTCGTGCAGTGTGAGCATTGTCCCCGGTGAGCATGAGCACACGCATGCCCGCATCATGCAAGGTCCGCACGGCCGCAGCCGCCGTGGGACGCGGTGCATCAGTCGCGGCAAGACAGCCGATCCACTTTCCATCCCTGGCGATGTGCAGCAGCGTTTTGCCAACAAACTGCGGAGCCTCTGCCTCCGCAGGCAGAACCACATGCATCTCCTCCATAAGCCGCACACTGCCCGCTGCACAAGGGACACCGCTGATTTCCCCCTGCACGCCGCGTCCCGGAATGGCACGCAGTCGTTCCGCCGTGGCATCAGGTACCGGCGCCGCGCTCAGTACGGCGCGGGCAAGGGGATGATTCGCTCCCTGTTCAAGATTGGCAGCTAATTGCAGAAGCTCGTCGCGGCTCACGCCCTCCCGCGCCAGCACGTCCGTGATCCGTGGTTCGCCAAGTGTAAGTGTTCCGGTCTTGTCCATCGCAACGCAAGTCGCGCGTCCCGCCGCCTCCATGGCCTCCCCATTGCGGAATAAGATTCCTTTGCCCGCTCCAATTCCCGCACCCACCATGATGGCCACCGGAGTCGCAAGCCCCAGGGCGCAGGGACAGGAAATCACCAGAACCGCCACCGCTCGCGCCAACGCAAGTTCCCAACCAAAACCGAGAATTCCCCACACGGCCGCCGTGATGCACGCAATGCCTACCACCACCGGCACAAATATCCCCGCCACCTTGTCCGCCAGCCTTGCGACGGGTGCCTTGTGCGAAGCAGCATCGCGCACGAGCCGTATCACCGCAGAGAAAGCGGAGTCTTCCCCAACCTTCCGCGTGCGCACGCGCAGCACGCCATCGGCATTCAACGTCCCGGCAAACACGCGCGATCCTGTCGTTTTTTCCACCGGCATGCTTTCGCCTGTGAGGGTGGATTCATCAACAGCTGAATTCCCCTGCTCCACCTCACCGTCCACGGGAATCCGCTCCCCGGGTCGAACGAGAACGAGATCCCCGACGCGCAGGGAATCCGTCGGCACGCGCTCCTCATCTCCGGCAGGGGTGAGCCGCGTAGACTCAAACGGCAGAAGTCGCGAAAGTTTTTCCACGGCGCGACCGGTCCGGTGCGTGGCGCGAGCCTCCAACCATTTGCCGACGGAGATGAAAGTGAGTATCATCCCGGCAGTCTCGGGATACATGGCATCCGCACCCTCCGATCCAAGGAAGAGATGCAGCGCCGAGTCAATCAACGCCACGCCGGCGCCCATCGAAACAAGCGCATCCATTCCCGGTTCTCCCTGCAGAAGACTGCTTACTCCCCGTGTGAAGAAACGATAATTCACCCCTGCGATCCCCACAGCCAGAACTAGCTGCCCCCATAAAAAGCCGTACCCGCCGTGGTGCAGCGCCACCAGGGGAATGAGCAAAAGAAGAGAAACCAGTACTCTCCACCCCGCCGCCGCACTCTCCTTTGCAGGCGGTGGTGCAGCAGCCGCCAGATGCTCCGCGCCGAAACCGATACGCCGCACTGCATCCACAATCTGCCGCGCATCCGTATTGCTCGCGCATATAACCCGCAAATTCCCGGCCACAAGATTCACTTGCGCTTCCTGCACTCCCTCCACACCACGCGCGGCTTTCTCCACACGCGCCGCGCACCCCGTGCAGCTCATCCCTGTGATCTTAAAATTCTGTTCCATATCAGCTCCTTTCTGCTTCAAAATATTTCTGAAGTTCGGTAACTTTCTGTTCCGCTACCGCAGGATCCCCGATGGCCTGCGCCACGCAATGCTTTAGATGCCGCTCCAGGATGTTTCCCTCCACCCGCTTCAGCGCCGCCCGCACTGCCCGCAGTTGTATCAGTATATCCATGCAGTACCGTCCTTCCTCGATCATCTTCTGTATCCCCGCTACCTGCCCCGCTATGCGCCCCATGCGAGGCAGCTGATCCGTATGTCTCATATGGTACGTTTCCATAGCAGATACCTTATACCCTGTATGGGGTATTGTCAATGCCGAAATTGATCACATGGGATGACTTCCACACATGTCCCAATAAAAATCTCTCCGGGCTCATTCAACACATTTCCCCATGCGTTTCCAACAGACAACGGAAGTAAGCCCGACAAGATGTCAAAGCTTTGATGATTAGGCATGGCAGTAGACCCGGCATAGCGTAACAGCAGATGCTTTCCTCCTATCAACGCATCATCATTTCAAAAATTCCGCTACGCACCTGCTTCGCCACACTCGCGCGCTTCGCGCGGGAACTTCTCAAATCGTACATCGTACCTCGTAAATCGTACATAGGCAAACGCATTTTCCAATGCGTTTGCCCTGGTCGTCTCGTGCGATACGTTCCAGGGTGCTACATCTCTTCATGAATATCACCGACGTTCACGCTGTTTCTCTTGCCGGAGTATCCTTGCCATCGTTAGTGCAAACGAGCACATGCAGCCCGCCCCCACTTCAAGAGGCATCCTCCATAGTCGCCATCCCCCTATATTCCATATCATAAATGCGATAACAAAAAGACAAAAGCCGAACGATGAACAAATTGTCAAATTCATCTTACGTGTTGTCCCGTTCCCAAACCGTATGATGTAGCAAAAATAGGTGAATATGATCAGGGGAGAACAAACGAACAGGAATATTTCCAGAGGGACAATAAATATTTCCAGAGGATCAGAAGGAAAATCGATGTGTACTAATGACTCTCGAATCCCTTTTTCTACAAGGATTATCACGAGCATCTGAAATATAACACCCATGATCAAATAATATCTTAAATCACGGTAGCCAACGTCCTCGCGTCCATAGCGCTCCCATTGCAACCGCTTTTCCCTTATACGTCCCGCGTATGAAAGTCCTTTTTCGTACAGCGTAGAGCAGAGCAAAAAACTACATAAAGTGAAAGTTTTACTCTTTAGAAATAATATCTCTATTCCGCAAAAAGGATCCGGCAGGAAATAGAGCGTTATGAACCCTGCACATGAAACAACGGCCAAAGAAATTCTGCGATCCATCTTCAGATGACGCGATATAAAACACCCAAACAACATGGGTAAAATCATAAGGATCGAGAACTTAAAAATTCTCTCAGCAGCCCATGGCCATACAAACAAACGGCCAATAACCTCGAAAGGGTTATGCTTCCCCACCGGGGGATCACTCGCTACAAGTGCCGTTGTGATGATGATGTAGGCAAGATAGAGCCAAACTACGTCATAGTACCGTAATTGCTTCATATCCTCGCCGCTTTAACTATTGATTTTACGTGCGCCGCTTGTAATGCCAGGAACACATGAGGAACACGACCATAGAAATGAGCCAGGCAATATTGGACAACAAGATTACTGCGCACATCCAGCCTCCGTTCATATGATGTGAGTTGCAAGCTTCCATAAGCTTTCCCCCTTCGTTAATTACCACTGAATATCCATCTGGTCGGTTGAAACAAAACGTGCCGCCCATAATACCGAATCCGACCAGCAATGCGCTAGCCAGCATGATGATATCCGACTTCTCCACCCTCTTTTCCTGTTCTATCTTGAAATAACTCCTGTACACCTCAGATGACACAGCAATCACGGCAAGAATGAACGTGATAAGGTTGATCCACAACGCTGTGATGAGGCCACCACCATATTTGTAATTGAATAACAATGAACTTGCACTGCATACAAGGAGCACCCAACATGATGTTATTCTTATATTGCTCATAAAAATATCGATATTTGATCAACACAAACACATAGGCTACCAGCTTTTGAAGAAGTCCAACTCGCCGACCATCGCATTAGTTTTGAGCGCTCCGTCCAATTCGTCTCAGTTTCGCAGCACGATAGGCGCAAGTGAGAAAGATGATCATGGATATAAGCCATAGACCGTACATTATCGCAATCGTCAAACCTATCCACCTGTCATTCATGTGGAGTCCTCCGGTGTCAAGCACACGACCGGCTTTGTTGATGAACTCTGTATACCCCTCTGGCTGGTTCAAATAAACTGTCCCTCCCATAATACCAAATCCGGCCAGCAATGCACTGCCCAGCATGGTAATATCCAACTTTGCCAATTCCTTTCCCTGATCAATTTCTAAACGACTTTTGTACACCTCAGACAGAAGAACGGCTACTACAAGAATGTATGTGATGAAATTGATCAGCGACGCCGCAAAATAAAAGTCGGAATTAAAAATCGATGAAACAAGGGTACACACGACCAGTATCCAACACGATGTTATTCTTGTATTTTTCATAACTTTTCTTGTTTAGGCACAGTAAACTGGTTCCCATTTTTCGACACATTGGAAGCTTATTTAGGCCCCCTTTTTTGTGCACATCAGGCGTGTAGCTTTCTTATATCATTCGGTAACCTCGGATGTCAATCCTCTTTTGCGTAATTTTGTAGCGTAGGCGCAGCGAGGACGTTCTTTGTTTGTAGTATTCCAGCCATTCTGCCGTCATCTCCATTGCCTTTTCCTTGATCTCAGCACTGTAACACCCACACATGTCCCAATAAAAATTTCTCCGGGCTCATTCAACACATTTCCCCATGCGTTTCCCATGAATGAAAAAGCTAAGCTAGCAAGACGGCAAACTTCGCCACACTCGCGCACTTCGCGCGGGAACTTCCCAAATCGTACTTCGTACGTCGTACATCGTACTTAGGCAGACCCTGTCTGCCACCGCCTCGTAAATAGGCAAACACATTTCCTAATGCGCTTGCCTTGGTTTAGGTACAGTTTCAGAATTTCTCAGCACAACAAAATGTTAATCACTCCCCGCGAAGAACGAGCGGGCGTGAAGAAGGATGGTATCCACGACTTCCGGCACCTGCATAGCAGAAGAGTTGATACGGAGGTGGCAAGTTTGCTCGTAGAGTGGATGACGCTGCTGCAAGAGGCGGGTAAGAGTTGCCTCACGCGCGGCTCCATCGCTGAGCAAAGGACGGTTCGACGAACGCGCGGTGCGCAAGAGAAGATTAGGGACATCCACGTCCAGCCAGACGGTGAAACCGATGCGGCGGAGAATCTCGCGGTTTTCGCGGGAGAGGACAATACCACCGCCTGTGGAGATGATGGTGGGGTGGAGCTCGGGTGACTGTTCAATGTAACGCAGCAAGGCCGTTTCCAGTACGCGGAAGTGGGCTTCTCCGCGCGTGGCAAAAATATCACGGATAGGAGAACCGACCTGCTGCTCAATGACGGCATCAGTATCCAGAAAAGGGAATCCGCAGGCGCGGCTTAACTCGCGTCCAACTGTGGACTTCCCGCAGCCCATGAGCCCGATGAGAGCGATGGGTGCGCCATGCGTTTGCAAAACCTCCGAGCTCATGAGGGGATATCTATTTCCCCGCGGAACACCACCACGGCAGGACCGGTGAGGGTCACATCCCGGAAGCCCCCATCCGCCGTGCGCTCAAAGGCGACACGCAGCGTACAGCCCCCCGCGACATCCAGCGCGATGGGCGATGGGGCGCCGGTAAGCTCAGCATGCAGCAAAGCCGTTGCTGTCATACCGGTGCCGCAGGCGAGGGTTTCGTCCTCCACCCCGCGTTCGTACGTGCGCAATTTGAGATGCTGCGGGGTGAGCACCGTGGCGAAATTGGCATTCGTCCCGGCAGGGGCAAAGGCGGAGTGATAGCGCAAATAGGCCCCCAGCTTCACGATATCCAACTGCTCCACTGAAGGAAGATAGACGACAGCGTGCGGCACGCCCGTATTGATAAAATGCACGGGAGCAGGAATCGTATCATCCGCCGCAAGCGCATTCAGTTTCATATCCTTAGGCGTGGTGAGCTGCACGGTAATCTGCCCGTCCTCCGCCACGGCGCCACGCACGATCCCCGCAAGAGTCTCAAATCGCAGGGTCGTATACCTCCCTTCAGTGAGCATATTCACATAAGCTGTGAAACACCGTGCGCCGTTGCCGCACATCTCAGCCTCGCCGCCGTCGGAATTGTAGTAGCGCATCCGCACATCCCCCCCGGCGGATGCCGGTTCCACGGCGATAAGGCCATCCGCCCCGATGCCGAAGCGGCGGTTGCAAAGCGCGGCAATAGTCTCGCGCGTGAGCAATGGCGTAAGCGAGAGATCGCGGTTATCGACCATCACAAAGTCGTTGCCCGCGCCGGTCATCTTGTAGAATTGTAGTATCATAGGTTGTTTTCAAAAATCAGAATCGAATGAGAAAACCGAGGCGCACCTCATGCCAGCGCATTGTGCCCACCTTCTCCACAGGAACGCCCGGCATTTCGTAGTCTGCCTTCGGACGCGCTGTAGAACCGCGGAACTGGTAACCGACATGCAGCACCACGTTAGTGGAAACGTAGAAGCCGACGTTCACATAACCGGCATACCCCATGCCGACGGCTGTATCAGACTGATCCGGCCCCCAATCGTTATAATCTCCGTAAGGATATCCACTCCAGCCGTAGCCGTAATCGATATCCAACGTTTGCACGTCCATGCCGCACTTGGCGCCCACTTGCAGCAGCATATATCGCCCGATGCGTTGACTGTAGCGGTACCCCGCCATGAGGGTAAAGCTCATGCGGTCGTAGCTATCCGTGAAAGGATACGGTCGATCTCCATCCGGTGGAATCACCCATAAATCTTCGGTTCGTCCTCCTCCCATGATCCCCAGCGAAAGAGTGAAGGCATGATGTTTAGCGAAATAATAAGCCCCCTCCAGCTCGGCGCCTACCATGTCGCAGGAGAAAAGGTTGTCCGGCGTCGCTTTGAAACCGTACGCGCCGGTTATATCCAGCTCGTAGCTGGAAGAACGCATGTAGCGCGGCGTACGCGGCACGGGAGGCAGCGCACTCTGCCCGGCATCCGGCAGAGTGCGATCCACCTCCGCTGCAACCACCGATCCCGGCGTCTGCTTTGGCGCTGCCGGGAGTGAGGGTGATATTCTCGCATAGTCCGGATTCGCCACGGGTCCGCCCACAGCGGGACTGTATATCAGAGGATAATCCGGAAGCGGAGCCGCATCAGCTGCCACACCCATGCCCATGAAGAGAAAAACTGGAAAATAAGCTTTCATGGTGATCCAAAGGAAATTCCGCCTCCCTTTATAGCAGAAATTTATCTTCATTGCAAGCGTCATCAACACGGCAAACGCATTTGAGGGAAGTCAATCAACAGACCAAATTCCCTTATTGACTGATATCCATGTTTATACGCATCAAAAGTCATGACAACCAGCGGTCATCATGATGATGGCACTAGAGGGATCTCAGCATCCATTAATGATCCGAGAAATTTGCGCAACGCGCACATTATTAATAAATCGTACATCGTACCTCGTAAATCGTACATAGGCAAACGCATTTCCTAATGCGTTTGCCCTGGCGTCATCAACACGGCAAACGCATTTGAGAAAAAGTTGATCAACAGAGGAATGCCATTATTGACTGATATTACCGTTAATACGCATCAAAAGTTATGACAACAAGAGGTCATCATGCTGATACCTCTAAAGGGATCTCAGCATACATTAATGATCCGAAAAAAATCTGCGCAACGCGCACATTATGAATAAATCGTACATCGTACCTCGTAAATCGTACATAGCAAACGCATTTTCTAATGCGTTTGCCCTGCGTCATCAAAAACGGTAAACGCATTTGGGAAGAGATTAATCAACAAAGAAAATGCCTTCATTGACCGACATTATCGTCTATACACATCATAAATCATGACGGCAAGCGGTCTCCACCAACCTCGCGCGCAAGCGCGGGAACTCCCCAAATCGTACATCGTACTTCGTACCTCGTACATAGGCAGCCCCCGTCTGCCACCGCCGCTTTCTCACTACACCCGCGCGTCGCTCCACAATTCCGCCATCGCATCTGCTCCGCAAAACTCGCGCGCAAGCGCGGGAACTCCCCAAATCGTACATCGAAAATCGTACATCGTACATAGGCGCCGCCAGGCGTCACCGCCCCCGCCGCTTTCTAACTACGCCCGCACGTCGCTCCACAATTCCGCCACCGCACCCGCTTCGCCAACCTCGCGCGCAAGCGCGGGAACTCCCCAAATCGTACATCGTACTTCGTACCTCGTACATAGGCAAACGCATTTCCCAATGCGTTTGCCCTGTCTTTTCTCCAGACACCTTCCTTGAACGCACATGGTATATCATTCTGCCCAATGCCAAATGATTTCGCGATGGATTTCAGGACGAATAGCCTGTCCGACAGGGCAATGCAGCGCAGCGTGTTCCAGCAGTGACTTCTGCTCATTATCCATTGGATGTGGCACGGTAATGAGAAAGTGCAATGACTCAATTCCCTGCGCTCCCTCGCTGCAACGGGCGCAAATACTCAGTCCTCGAGTATCAAGCCCTCGCCGTTTACCGGTGAAGGCAAGCATACTGAGCATGCAGGAGGCCACAGTGGCGGCAAGCATTTCTCCGGGAGTAGCCTTCTCACCTCTGCCACCGAGAACAGCAGGTACATCGGTGCAGAAAATGCATGCCTCCTTCCGTTTCATAGTGGTGCAACAGCGCATTCCTTCTTCTAGTTTCGTTTCAGATGTGTAAGGTTCCATAGATCCAAAATCATACACGCGCCCTGATGAAGAATCAAGATAACTAACTAACAGTCAGAAATAAACATTCACGCGGAAACTCCCCAAATCGTACTTCGTACCTCGTACATAGGCGCTGCCAAGCGCCACCGTCGTACATAGGCATGCCCCGTCTGCCACCGCCGCCGCTTTCTAATCACACTCGCCCGTCGCTCCACAATTCCGCCACCGCACCTGCTCCGCCAAACCCCGCGCCACACGGCGCGCGAACTCCCCCAAATCGTACTTCGTACATCGTACCTCGTACATAGGCAGACCTTGTCTGCCACCGCCGCCTCGTACATAGGCAAGCCACCCGCCGGGTTTCCCCGACGGGCAGCCAACTACATTTACCTATTTATTCCTTTTGAGAAGAACTCGTTGACTTCTCCTCAGAAGCCCATGCGGACGCCCAGTGCGGCGTTCCATGCATTCGCGTGCTCACGCAGCTCGCCGCCGGCATTCACGTAGATCTGCGAGTTCGGCGTCATCGGTACATTCACTCCCGCTCCAAACTGGAACGCCGTGCTGCCTGCCTTCGAACCGTACACGTTTTGCGTATAGCTCGGATCTGCCAGCAATGCCACATTCGCCACGCTCCGGCGGTCGCCCATGTCCTGCGCCACATTCGCATGCACCTCCGTGCTCACCGTGCGGTTGACTGCCTTCGCGGAGTTGATCGCCGCCAGCCACCGCAGCCCAAGACCCAGCGTTACCGTGTCGCGCGTCTGCTTCTCCGTCGTGAGTCCTACGTTCCCCGCATTCTTCTCGCTGAAGCCGTCCATGCTCGTGCGCGTCAACGCCACGTTGAACAGCGGCTGGAGGATGTTGCTCTTGTTGTCCTTCACCGGATGGAAGTCATACGTGAGTTCCCACATCGCCCCCAGGCTGCTGCCGCTCGTGTTGCTCGTGGCGGTGTAGCTGCCCGCTCCGTAGTTCACCGTGCGCTTGAGATCCGCCTCATTCGTGCCGAGAGTGAAGAGCAGCGTGTTGCCCCAGCGACCGTTCTTCGCCTGGCTCCAGAAGCTCACGGTGTACGTATCCAAATCTCCCTTGGCATAGTCAGCCGCACGTGCCTCCAGATCGCCATAGCTCGCCGAGAGGCTCACGCCGACGCTCCAGTGAGCATCCACCTGAGCATCGATGCCCACAGCGCCGCCCCAGGAGTTGAGACGATAGCCGCTCTCATCGCCGACGCTGTGCTGCTCGGAGAAGAAGCCGGTACCCTCCACCCAGACGTGGGAGTTCTTGCAGGGGCGCTGCTGAGCAGTTGCCTCGTCGGCATTGCCGGCGCAGCGCAGCCGTCCCGCCTGCAGGGCGTGGTCGCGCACGCGGCCCATCTGGTTGCGCAAAGCCGCACTCTGCGCCGCGGAAACTGAGGTGAGCGTACTGCCCGCCACAGCGGCGAGAGCATTGCGCACGCCTGCCGCGTTGCCTGCCTTGTCCATCGTCTGCAGGGCGGTCATCACGGCAAGCACTCCTTGATCCATGTTGGCTCCCTTCGTTTCGGCATCAAACCATAACATGTTCGAGCCGGCTCGCGAGTTGGCGCTCGTTGCGTATTGCGCAAACTTGCTCTCCTTGCGGTGGTAGAGGTTCAGGATGGTGTCGTACCTCTCTCCTCCGTCGGCAGCATAGGCAGCTGCGAGGGAGTAAATACCGATGCTGCGTGCGGCAGCCGGTGTCTCCTCACCATCTTTAACGATTTGCAGCTCGGCATTCTCGTAGAGCAGATCCAGGATGCCATCAAGCAAGATTGTTACGCCCTCCACGGCAGCGTCGTGAGCTTCTCGAATTGTATCCTGTTTGTATTGTTCGTAACTCTCATTGAAGATACCGGCTCCCTTCATGATCACGACGCTGGTGAGATCGCCCTGCGTTTGGGCAACGTCTCCATCGATGCTGCTGAACTTGATAATGGCCCCATTCTCAATGATGATGTTCTTGCCGGTTTCCAGCATGAGCGTTTCATCATGCTGACCGCTCCCCTCCCAAAGCGCCGGGTTACTCAGATTCAGCTCCATGTCGTACTCGTTGCCGCTGCGCAGCACGATGTCGCCGGAGAAATGTCTGGTCGTGCTCCCCGCAGCATCTTTGCCGGTAAAGGTGTAGGTGTTGCCGCCCTTGTCACCGCTCACCGCAGCATCCAGAGAGTTGAAAGTCGAACCCGCTTCGAGTTTCACGGTCGCCCCGTTTTGTGCTCCGATGTCAGCTTTGTCATTGTTTCCTCCGAAGGTGCGTTCCGAATTGTCCGCAATAAAGGTGCCTTCCATTTCCCCCGTCAGCGAACCATCTTCCGTGAGTTTGATCGTTCCCTCCGTGGAAACCTTACCCTCGCCCGTGATGTTGCCGGAGAAATTGGAGCCTTCTCCCTCGAATTTGAGCGTGCCTCCTTTCTCGACATCGAAGCTCGGGTTATGCTCACCTGCAAGGGTATTTTCTTCCAGCGTCAAGCTGCCGCCGCTGCCGACGGTGATCTCACCGGTACCGGAGAGTTTACCGCCTTCGGATACGGTATTCTCACCACCGTTGAGCGTGAGCTTGCCGTTCACCTGCAGCTCGGCGTCTTTGTTGACGGAGAGATTGCCATCGATCGAGCTGTCATCGCCGCCAATCGCCAGCTTGCCGTCCTCCACGGTGACATCCCCTCCGGCTTTCAAATTACCCTTCACCGTGAGATCGGCATGACCCGTTTTCTCCAAAGTAACACCTGCGTCAGCAGTGATATTTCCGCTGTAATCCGTGTTACCGGAGTTCTCTGCAGCCAAGGTATCTTCGTTGTGCAAGGTAACCGTGCGCTGCTCACCGCTTTCGTCATTTTTGATGTCGAAATCCCGAGACCCCGTAAGCTGTTTCAGCGTCACATCCTCATCAGCTGTGAGTGAAGTATCCTCATCAATAACGACTTTTTCAGGTTGTTCTCCAGCAAGGTCGCTGGCATGGACTGAAACCTCACCCATGCCGGTCAAATCGTGCTCTCGAGCGTCCCAAACGTTGATGTCTTCTGCCGCCTGCAGGATAAGCCTGCCGCTCTCAGCGTCATAGCTCTTCACGGTCAGTCCCCAACCGGTTCCGACCACGAAATGCTCTTTTGCCCATTCATCAAAAGACCCGACTTCTTCTTCTCCTTTCAGCTTTCCATCGGTGATCCAGACCTCCCATGTTGAGCCACCCTTCAGCGCACCAACAGCGCTCTCATCCAGATCGAGAACGAACTTCTCATCACCAGCTACATCTACGGTACCACTCTGCTCTGTAAACTGAAAGAGAGCCTGCTTCCCATCCGATGGTTCACTTTGCCCGACCCACGCATTTTGCAAGGAGATCTTGACGCGATCTTCCCCATGGAGGATCAGCGTGGAATCCTTCATGAGCCCGATAACCCGGTCTCCGCCGTTATTTAATTCGATGCCCTTAATCAGCGATGCGTCCAGCCCACCCAGGTCGATTGTTACCGGCCCCGTCTCGGTGGAGGTCCGCACGGTGACGCCTCGTTTGAATGCTGCCTCCTGGTAGTCGCTACTCGCGGCATTATTGAGAAATTGGAGATGTCCCCCCTCCATAACGACATCGGCGTAGATTTCCGGCTTGGTACCTCCATCAGTATAATCCAGTTTGAAGGTGGAATCTCCGCAGATGGTGATCGATGCGTCAGAAACCTCATCCATGCCTATGACAGCCGCACCCTCAATGGCAAAGACGGCGTCACTGACCGTGATTGTCGTAGAGCACTCTCCTACCTGACTCGGCACCTCAGAAGTATTTACCGTGGCTGCCTCGCCCGTGGTCTTCGAGTGCAGGACAAACTCTCCACCGTTTGTCACGTTGATGGTGACGCCGGAGGAAGTTCCCTTCGAGACGATGCCGATGTCGCCTTTGGTGGTGAACTTGCTATTCTTACCGTCTACGTTGATGAGCACCGTTGAGGTCTCGTTGTCCACTTCTGAAGTGTCGGCAATGCGCGAGAAATCGCCGCCCCAATATTTGCCCCCCGATTCTATCTGAATCGTTGTGGTGAGAATATCTTTTCCAGAAGTTGTTGCGTAAGCGGGATTCCGTGCTCCCTTACCGAGCGTATCCGACCCGGAGCATTCCCCATTATACTCTCCTCCTTTGAGTGTAAGCGTTGTTGTTGCTGTACACGTAGTTTCCGTACCATTAAAAGCTTGCGCTTCTCCAACGATCACAGAGCCTGCACGGAACTCACCTCCCTTCTCCACCTCGATGTTGGTAATCATTTCGCATCCTCCACGGCCGCCAGCTGCTCGCGACAGGGTTAGCGTCTTTCCGTCTTTTCTGGCGCAATTCAACGTTCCTCCCTGATGAATTTTGATAATGCCCGTCAATGTTCCTGCCACTGCATTAAAAAGATCCGGTGGCGTGTTGCCCTGCATATCGGGGTATGAATCGCTCCACCTCAACTCGCCACTTAAATCGATGGTTGTTCGACCGCTTGCCCCCCGACCGTATGGTAAGTAGCCCAAGAAGGTGCCAGGAACACCATATTTTCCTCTGCAAATTTCCAAAACACAACCAGAACCTACGGTGATTTGATTGTTATCTCCAACAAAAAGCACAGAACCGTAATCATCTCCTTCCGGTGCCACCTTCACGCATACCTCATCCTCCGAATCACCCTTCTGTATGGTCAGCGTGACATCTTGGTAGGTTCCCTTTTGGATGATGTTGTCGCCTGATAATCCAGCGCCAGTACTTCCAGAGCGTTCATACTCGAAACTAACCTCCGCCGACGACCGGGAAGCAGACAGCACGGCGAAGAGAGCAGATAATAATACGACGGGCAAATGGAGTTTCATAATAAGTTGTTTTAATGGGTTGTTTTTTGAAAAAGAAGGAGCACTGCGATTTCTATCGCTGCAGCATCTCCGAGGAAAGTTTACGTATTTAGAATACGTATGTCAAGCCCTTATTTGAAAATTTTTATCCTCTATATTCAAGGTCTTGTTGAGAAGAACCGCTTACTTTAACGGCAAAAAATACGGTTGTTCATGTTTTTGTAAGATATACATCATCAAAGATTTACACATTCGAGGATACGTATTCTAAATACGTAGATGCGGCGAGATATTCACTGCTGTACCGACAAAACCGCCCGCCGGGTTTCCCCGACGAGCGGCACTGCATTTACCTGTTGTGTGTGTTGTATTTCTTTTGAGAAGACCAGTTGCAGTTTCTCCTCAGAAGCCCATGCGGACGCCCAGAGCGGCATTCCATGCATTCGCGTGCTCCCGCAGCTCTCCTCCCGCATTCACGTAGATCTGCGAGTTCGGCGTCACAGGCACGTTCACTCCCGCGCCGAATTGGAACGCCGTGCTGCCCGTCTTCGAGCCGTACACGCTCTGCGTGAAGTTCGGATCTGCCTGCAGCGCCACGTTTGCCACGCTCCGGCGGTCTCCCATGTCCTGCGCCACGTTCGCATGCACCTCCGTGCTCACCGTGCGGTTGACAGCTTTCGCGGAGTTGATTGCCGCCAGCCAGCGAAGTCCCAGACCCAGCGTCATCGTGTCGCGCGTTTGCTTCTCCGTCGTGAGTCCCACGTTCCCCGCATTCTTCTCGCTGAACCCGTCCATGCTCGTGCGCGTCAACGCCACGTTGAACAGCGGCTGGAGGATGTTGCTCTTGTTGTCCTTCACCGGATGGAAGTCATACGTGAGTTCCCACATCGCCCCCAGGCTGCTGCCGCTCGTGTTGCTCGTGGCGGTGTAGCTGCCCGCTCCGTAGTTCACCGTGCGCTTGAGATCCGCCTCATTCGTGCCGAGAGTGAAGAGCAGCGTGTTGCCCCAGCGTCCGTTCTTCGCCTGGCTCCAGAAGCTCACGGTGTACGTATCCAGATCTCCCTTGGCGTCATCCGCCGCATGCGCCTCCAGGTCTCCATAGCTCGCCGAGAGGCTCACGCCGACGCTCCAGTGGGCATCCACCTGCGCATCGATGCCCACGGCGCCGCCCCAGGAGTTGAGACGATAGCCGCTTTCATCACCGACGCTGTGCTGCTCGGAGAAGAAGCTTGTGCCCTCTACCCAGACGTGGGAGTTCCTGCAGGGGCGCTGCGTGGCAGTCGCCTCGTCATTGCCGGCGCAGCGCAGCCGTCCCGCCTGCAGGGCATGATCACGCACGCGGCCCATCTGGTTGCGCAAAGCCGCACTCTGCGCCGCGGAGACTGAGGTGAGCGTGCTGCCCGCCACAGCGGCGAGAGCATTGCGCACGCCTGCCGCGTTGCCTGCCTTGTCCATCGTCTGCAGGGCGGTCATCACGGC
>CANQJI010000008.1 GCA_947624205.1 uncultured Akkermansia sp.
AGAATGCAAGGCTGAAGTGCCGATTTTTTCTCTTATCCCTTCATAGTCTGTCTCAGCGAATTTGCCGGAGACCCCAAAAATGGGTACAATGAACAAAAACGACCAACTTATCCAAGAAATTAAGACAGCTGGCGCCCCCGCAGAAAAGTACGGAAGCTTCTGGAAGCCGGGGCGGATGTGAATGCTGGCTATCTTCTTTCCATTCCATTAATCATCAACAACATTAGCAACCACATGCGATCATGTCAAAGACAGAACGACTCAATCAATACCTCATCCGGGAAATCTCTGATTCAGAGGCATCTGTGGATGTAGTCCGAGCACTCATTGATGCCGGAGCCGATGTCAATGCCCAGGCTCAGGTGGGACATTACGGCACAGCTCTTGTCGCGGCGGCGGGAAGAGAGAACGAGGAGATCGTCAAGCTGCTGCTGGAAGCCGGGGCGGATGTCAATGTCCAGGCTCAGGTGGGGGATTGCGGCACACCCCTTATTGCGGCGGCGTTTGTGGGGAACGAGGAGATCGTCAGGCTGCTGCTGGAAGCCGGGGCAGACGTCCATGCGCAGGCTCAGGTGGGGGATTACGGCACACCCCTCATTGCGGCGGCGGAAAGAGGAATATGGGATCTCCATATAGTGAAAGAAGAAGAAGGGAACGTGAAGATCGTTAAACTGTTGCTGGAAGCCGGGGCGGATGTCAATGCGCAGGCTCAGGTGGGGTATCACGGCACAGCCCTCATCGCGGCGGTAAGATTTGGGGACCCGGTTGTAATCAAGCTGCTCCTGAAGGTTGGGGCAGACGTCCATGCCCAGGCTCAGGTGGGACATTACGGCACAGCTCTCATTGCGGCGGCGGGAAGAGGGGACGAGGATATCGTTAAGCTGTTGCTGGAAGCCGGGGCGGATATCCATGCGCAGGCTCAGGTGGGACATTACGGCACAGCTCTCATTGCGGCGGTGGAAGACGGGAAGGTGAAGATCGTCAAGCTGCTGCTGAAAGCCGGAGCCGATGTCCATGCGCAGGCTCAGACCGGGTATCGCGGGACGGCCCTTATCGCAGCGGCGGGGAGAGGAAAAGCGGATATCATCAAGCTCCTGCTTGCTGCCGGGGCAGACGTCAATGCCCAGGCTCAGGCGGGGGATTACGGTACAGCCCTCATCGCTGCGGCGAAGAATGGGAAGGTGAAGATCGTCAAGCTACTGCTGGAAGCCGGGGCGGATGTCAATGCACAGGGTCAGGTGGGAGATTACGGGACAGCTCTCATCGTGGCGGCGGGGAGAGGAAAAGCGGAGATCATCGAGCTCCTGCTGGAAGTCGGCGCTGATGTCAATGCGCAGGGTCAGGTGGGAGATTACGGGACAGCTCTCATTGCGGCGGCGGGGAGAGGAAAAACGGAGATCATCGAGCTCCTGCTGGTTGCGGGCGCCGATGTCAATGCGCAGGCACAGGCCGGGAAATACGGGACAGCCCTCATCGCGGCGGCGAGAGCTGGGAAGGTGAAAATCGCCAAGCTATTGCTGGAAAGCGGGGCGGATGTCAATGCACAGGCTCAGACCGGGGAGTACGGTACGGCTCTCATTGCGGCGGTGGAAGATGAAGATGAGAAAGTGAAGATCGTCAAGCTGCTGCTTGCTGCCGGGGCTAATGCGGATGAGAAAGCCCTTGTCACGGCAGAGGAAAAATGGCATGAGGATATCGTTGAACTTTTGCTCGCTGCCGGAGCGAAGGACCCGACAGAAGGCACCGAAACATCCGAATGAATCAACTTAACCTAAAACAAATGAAGATGAATAAGAAAACATCCGACATTCTCGGTTCAGACACCGTTCCATCGACGGTGGAGGAGAAACTCGAAGACGGCAACAAAGAGCAGGTTTGCTTGCGCGAACTGTTGCAATCCCCGGAATTCCGGAATCCGGATCTGCGCATCCCAGTCGCGCTGGGAAAAGATGTGCATGGCAATCCGGTGATCAGGGATCTGTCGGCGATGCCGCACGTGCTTGTTGCCGGCTCCGACGGTTCCGAAAAATTCGTATGCATCAACAACATACTGGTGTCGGTCCTCTCCCAATTCCGTCCGGATGAACTGCGCCTTGTGTTGGTGGATACCCGAGAGATCGATATGCCGTTCTACAAAAAGCTGCCGCATCTTGCCGTGCCGGTGGTGGAGGATCCGGCTAACGCAATCGAGGTCTTGCGATGGGCTGTTGATGAAATGGGACGCCGCTACGAACTTTTCAGCGCAATCGGTGTGCGTACTCTGAGAGACTACAATGCACTGCCTGCAGAGGACAAGTTGAATACTCCATTCCCGGATGAATGTGCTGATGATGACCCTACAGGGGATGAAAAATCACCCCAAGATGGCGAAGGCCCGCATCAGGATAGGAGCATGCCCGTACACCTTCCTTACATCATTATCGTCATCGGTGAATTGTTCGATCTCATACTGGAGAATAAGGAGGAGCTTGAAATGCTTATCTGTAGATTTACGCAGAAGGCATACGGAGCTGGAATGCACCTCATCGTCGCTACTCAAATGCCGACAACGCATATAGTATCCGGCACTATTAAAGCCAATCTCCCATCCCGGATTGCATTGAAGGTTTCCGGACAGTCTGAATCGCGCGTGATTCTGGACGAGGTCGGAGCGGAGAATTTGTTGGGCGGTGGCGACATGCTCTTCATGCCCCCCTCCGGTCCCTCCGAAATGGTACGCGTCCGTGGCGCCTTTGTGTCCGACGAGGAAATTACCGACATCGTTGACCGGTGTGCCGCGAGGGACGAACAAAACTTTATCCAGAGTGCGGTCGATGCCATGACCAGTGAGAAGGCAGGAGACGATGAGGACTCCACAGACTTTTCCGAGGCTGATGTTGAGGTTGATGAAGACCTCTACACCCGCTGCGTCAAGCTCGTTGCCACCGAACGCAAGGTCAGCATATCCCTTCTTCAGCGTCGCTTCACCATCGGCTCCGGCAAAGCAGCCAAGATCATGGACATGATGGAGGAACGCGGCGTCATTTCTCCTGCCGAAGGTCCCAGGCGTCTGCGCAAGATCCTCATCGAACAGCCCTGATACGCGGCGTTCAAGTCGGCAAGTCATCGGAAAAATCACCAAAAGAAAAACATACAAGCTAATCAACGATATGAAAAATAGCAGAGAAGATGAAGACAATTCCATCGAATGGAAACCGGTGGGGGGATGGGGAGATATGTTGCCGCCCTCATACGAAAAGACGAGGCAGCTGGTGCAAAGCATTTGGAAAGGTCAAGCCTCGGTCGAATTGGTGGATGCGCTGATCCAAGATGGTGCGGAGATAGAAGAAGACGTCTTCTTCTACAAAATCGGTTCGGACGGAGAAAGAATCCGCCTGGGAGGAAACGCCCTCATCGCAGCTGCCATGCGAGGAGACGCGAATATGGTTCGTCACCTGCTCTCCCTTGGCGCCAACCCTAATTCAAAAACGCGATTGGACTATTACACACCGCTCTCCGCTGCAGCCGGCAGCAAGGACATGGATACGCTGAGACTGCTGCTGGAGGCGGGAGCAAAAACGACCCGCAACGGCGCATCGCCGCTGGTGGAAGCCGCGAAAGTCGGTTGGCAGGAAGGTGTGCAGTGTCTGCTGGAGAGCGGGGCGGACGCGAACGAGGAGGGGCTGTGGAAGACGGATCCCTCGTTGCCGGAAGAGGAAGTATTACCCCTCATCTGTGCCGTCCATAGCGGGAACATCGCGGTGGTGGATCAGCTGCTCGACGCCGGAGCACAACTTGACCCGGAAGAGGACGAGTCCATGGACTCTGCGCTTACACAAGCCGTTCGGGACGGAAACCGTGAGATGGTGATCCACTTGCTGGAGCGGGGAGCGTCCCTTGAGGAGAGTCACACCTGGTGGGATCCCCCACTCGCGGAAGCCATTAAATGCCAAGATGCCGCGATGGTACGCTTGCTGCTGGAGTCCGGCGCGAGCGTAGAGAAGTATTTCACCGAACCATTTGCCGACTTCAGAACCACGCCACTCTGTGTTGCCGCGATGAACGAAGCGGAGGAAGTGGTTCGCATACTAATTGCCGCCGGAGCGCAGGTGAACGACCCCACGCCACGACACACTCCCTTGGAAATTGCTGCTTCAGAGGGAGATGTGAACATGGTGCGTCTCCTTCTTGATTTGGGGGCGGATGTGAATGCTCCTTTACCCGAGGATTTTTCCTCCGGCTGCACGGCCCTGATGGGGGCGGCTACAAGTGGTGTTCCCGAGGTTGTGAAAATGCTGCTGGATGCCGGAGCAGAGGTCAACACCGTCAACAAACTGGGTGCAACCGCTCTGGGGTACGCATGCGGTGCGGAGAATCGTGAAGAAACGGCGGATGTTGAAATTGTGAAACTGCTGCTAGATGCCGGGGCGGATGTGAACGCCGGGGAAGCGCCGCCGCTCGTCGCGGCAGCCATGCGCACGGATACCCGAATTGTGCAGCTGTTGCTCGATGCCGGTGCGGAAATTAATCGCACCAATCCCAAGGGAATTTCGCCATTGGTCGGGGCTATTTTGCGGGACAAAGAGGAGATTGTCCTGCAGCTGTTGGCCGCCGGAGCGAACACCAAAGGGGCGGGCAAGGCTCTGCAACGAGCTTTCATCGAGGCGGCCGAAAACGAGCGATATGCTACAACCCTCGATCTCTGCTCCCTGATCTCTCCCTTGAGAGCGAGAAACAAGATTCTTACGCCAGCTTTGCTGGAAGCCGTGTGCAACCGCGATACCGATATGGCGGAGATCTTGCTCGATGCCGGAGCGGATGTCAATGCTTGCAAACGCTTCGGAAGGAAGATGTATTCTCCCTTGCTTCTCGCGGTCGAACAAAATGATGTCGGTATGGCGGAGCTTCTCCTTGCGCGCGGAGCGGAGGCGGATCAAGCTGCGAAGAAGACAACGATCCGCGAGCAGGTTGCCCAATCGGGAGGTTGCTGTATGAGGCGGCTGTTTCACGTGCTCGACGAGAAGACCGAACACGCTCTTCGACCAGCCTCTGCTCAGGCCACCGAAAACGTGTCTCGTCCTCGAAAAATTTCTACCGCAAAAAAATCGGCTCAGACATACGCCTTATTGGAAGCAGTCCAAGTCGACGACGTGGAAGCTGCACAGAAAGCCCTTGCCCGAGGGGCGGATCCGAATGGGCAATTCGAAGACAAGTACAGACATCGCACCACTCTCCTCCTGCAGGCGGTTGAGAGGAATGACTGCGACATGGTACAGCTCCTGCTGGAAGCGGGGGCGAATCCGAATCAAGAGATCAAAGAGCAGTTTCCTCTGGGAGAAGCAACGAAAAATGGCGACCGCTTCATCGTTCGTCTGCTGCTGGATGCCGGGGCGGATGTCAATGCCCATCTCAAAGACCGATTTAACGCTCTCGAGATGGCGTCCTCATACGGTCATTTGGGCATTGCGCGGCTGCTGATTGAGGCGGGAGCGGAGCCGCGTCCGGCTGACACAGAGTATTCCCCGCTTCGGTCAGCTGCGCGCGCTCAACATTTCCACCCCGAACTCCTGCGACTCCTGCTCACCTATTACCCGGATGTGCGCACGGCTCCCCATGTCCACAACGCCTTAGTGGGATCCATCGATGAACGCCTTACCGATGCGACAGAGATTCTCCTCGCTGCCGGGGCGGATCCGAATGCCGTCGGTCAATCTTATGATGATGACGAGGGACTCATCACCCCTCTCATGGCTGCTATTTCCAACGACAGCCTGCCGGCTATCCGACGGCTTCTTGCCGCCGGGGCAGACCCCAACAAGGCGGTCAATGGTAAGAATGCTCTGGATTACGCTTTATCAGACAATCCCAAACCGTGCGTGGTGCGCCTTCTCCGCATCGCCGGCGCTCATTAGTTTCCCGCCAGCAGAAAGCGGGGTGCTTAGTGTCTGAATTTTTACATTGATAATCAGTGGTATGTAAAAACGCGTTTAGAAGCCGTTGAACACGTTAGTCAATCTAAGTCCAATTACAAACAATTAAAGCGAAAAGAATGGGAAAAATTTTACGCTTGCAAATGGGGAGCAGACTTCTACAATAGTGCAAAGCATATGGACACGGAAGTCGTATAAATGCTTCTTGGCGCCGTGGCGGATCCTCACTGTGAAGTCGGCGGAAAGACCGTCCCGGATGTAGCGTTGGAGAATAAAAAATTCGAGCTATCCGATTCCGGCAAGCACCAGGGCGAAGGAATCGACTGAGGACACCAAATCATCCGATTGAATCAACTTAATCCCAAGATAGATACAATGAAAAAAGGAACTAATCAACTTATCCGAGAAATTAAGGCGGTTGATGCCTCCGTAGAAAAAGTGCGGAAGCTCCTTGAATCCGGAGCCGATGTGAACGCAGGCCATGCACTTGCAAAAGCGGCGTGGTATGGACGTACCGACATCGTGCAACTTCTGCTGCAAAGCGGTGCAGACGTGAATGCAGGCTGTCCGCTGGAAGCAGCGGCAAGTAACGGACAGACGGATATCGTTCGCATGCTCCTTGAAGCCGGGGCCGACGTGAACGCGGGTTATCCGCTGAAAGGAGCCGCTTGGAACGGGCATGAGGACATCGTCCGACTTTTGCTGGATGCCGGGGCGAACCTCAATCCGTGCACGCCGGACATGTATTGCCACACGGCTTTATCCGCCGCTGCAAAAAGGGGACATATCAACATCGTGCGAATCTTGTTGGATGCCGGAGCCGACATCAACGCGCGCACACAGGTCTGGGGAGGGTGCACGCCCTTGATTGCCGCCGCAAGGGGAGGTCACATCGACATCGTGAAGCTTTTGTTGGAGTCGGGTGCCAGTGGCAACGTCGGGGCCGATCCCATGTTCAGCAGGGCTCTCAAGGCTGCAGTTGTACGAGGAAGTGAGGACATCGTCAAACTCTTGCTGGAAAAGGGCGCAGATGTGCATATCGGTTCACCTCTCCGTTCAGCGGCAAGTGAAGGACGTAAAAACGTTGTCCGCTTGTTGCTTGCTGCCGGAGCCGACGTCAATGACAAGGATGAAGATATGAACGAGACTGCTCTGATCGTGGCAGCGTTGCATGGGCATGAGGATATCGTAGAATTTTTGATTGAAGCCGGAGCCGATGTTAACATGCAGGTAGGAGGCTCCAGTACTGCCCTTGCAAAGGCGGCATTTGTCGGGTGTCCGACCATTGTTAAACTTTTGCTTGAAGCCGGGGCGGATGTCAACGCCAGGAATGGTAGTGGGGAGACAGCTTTGATAGAAGCGGTGGAGAACGGGCAAGAGGATATCGTGAGGCTTTTGCTTGAGGCTGGGGCCGATGTCAATGCCGAGTCAGAAATCCTCGGCACAGCCCTTGCGGTGGCAGTATCCGAAGGGCATGCTCGTATCGTGGATCTTTTGCTGGAAGCCAAAGACGTATGTTAATGCACAGTTGGAAATCGGCGGTTCAGCACTTATCATTGCAACGGAGAATGATCATGTGGACATCGTCAAACTCTTGCTTTGATGCCGGGGCGAAAAAATGAAAAAAGGACACCAAATGATCCGATTGAATCACCATAACTCGAAAATAGATACAATGAACAAAGAAAGCAACCAACTTATCCAAGAAATTAAGGCAGCTGATGCCTCCGTAGAAAAAGTGCGGAAGCTTCTTGAAGCCGGGGCGGATGTGAACGCTGGACACGCACTTGCAAAAGCTGCGTGGTATGGACATGCCGACATCGTGCGACTTCTGCTGCAAAGCGGCGCAGACATAAATGCAGGCTATCCGCTGGAAGCGGCGGCGAGTAACGGACAGACGGATATCGTCCGCATACTCCTTGAAGCCGGGGCGGATGTGAAAGCGGGCTATCCGCTGAAGGGAGCCGCCTGGAACGGGCACGCGGACATCGTCCGACTTTTGCTCGCTGCCGGGGCGGATCTCAATCCATGCCCGTCAACCCAATGTTTTCACACGGCGTTATCTGCTGCGGCCGGAAACGGACAAATGGACATCGTGCGGATTTTGTTGGATGCCGGGGCGGATGTCAACGCGTACACACGGGTCTGGGGAGGTTGCACGCCTTTGATGGCTGCCGCAAAAGGAGGGCATATCGACATTGTTCGACTGCTGCTGGATGCCGGGGCCGATATCAATGTGGGCACAGATTCCCGGGCCAGCACGGCGCTCGCAGCTGCAGCTGAAGAGGGAAATGAGGATATTGTCAAACTCCTGCTGGAAAAGGGCGCTAATGTGCGTATCGGTGCCCCTCTCCCTTTAGCGGCGGGCGAGGGACATAAAAACGTTGTCCGTTTGCTCCTTGCTGCCGGAGCCAAGGTTAATGCCAAAATGAAGCGACCGCCGGATACGGCTTTGATGAGAGCAGCGCGACACGGGCATGAGGATATCGTGGAGCTTTTGATCGCTTCCGGAGCCGATGTTAATCTGAAGGAGAAATTAAGTTTGTGTGGAACGGCCCTTGGAGATGCGGTACAATTCGGGCATACGTCTGTGGTCAAACTTTTGCTTGAAGCCGGAGCGAACGTCAACGCCAAGCATTTGGGCGAGACCGTTTTGAACGTTGCTTTGAAAAACGGTCATACCGAGATCGTCGCTGCTCTCCTCCACGCCACCGGAGCAAAGAAAGCGATTGAAAACGCTGAATTATCCGATTGGATCAACTTACCCTGAGAAACGAGTGAGGAAACATCCGACATTCTCCAAGAGCCGGGTTTACCTGCGAGGAGCTCTTGCAGTTCATGGAACTCCGAAATTCGGATCTGCGCATTCCCGTCGCGCTGGGGAGGGATGTGCGTGGCAATCCGGTGATTGGGGATCTGTCAGCGATGCCGCACGTGTTTGTCGTCGGCAAACGACTGCGTTTGCCACTGCTGCTTTCTGACCGTGTCCGCGCGGTGTTCCTCAATTCCGCCACTGTTGCATTTGCTTCGCCAAATTCGCGCGCAAGCGCGGGAGTTTCCCAAATCGTACATCCGACATCGTAATTCGTACATAGGCAAACGCATTTTCTAATGTATTTGCCTCTCGTTTTCATCCACGCCTCAAAAAAAATTCTCTCTATTGAAAAAAAGGCTTGCCAAATGGAGAAACTGGTATAGAATGTTGCTTCCTTCTACGCGCATTGGATTTGCGCTGTGAGCAGGAATTATCGGGTAGGCCGCCGGATAATCGGGCGTTATCTCACCGCTGGGTGCGGGGGAGGTGACCGTGTGGCGGCGAAACCTGAAAACCAACTAACTAGCAGGATATCATGCCGACCATCAATCAGCTCGTCCGCAAGGGACGCACAATGCCGGAAGAGAAGTCGAAGTCTCGCGCTCTTCACAGTTGCCCCCAGAGACGTGGGGTATGCCTTCAGGTGATGACCCGTACGCCCAAGAAGCCAAACTCCGCACTTCGTAAAGTTGCGAAGGTGCGTCTCACCAATGGGGAGGAGGTTATCGCATACATTGGCGGTGAGGGACACAATCTGCAAGAGCACTCCATTGTGCTGGTGCGCGGCGGTCGTGTGAAGGACTTGCCCGGTGTTCGTTACCACATCGTTCGTGGCGCTCTGGACTGTCTCGGGGTTGATAAACGTCGCCGCGGTCGTTCGAAGTACGGTGCGAAACGTCCGAAAGAGGGAGCGGCTCCCGCTAAGAAGAAGTAATTTCCAAACTTTTACTACTATTCCATTATGGCTCGTCGTAAACGCGTTTATAAGAAGCAGGAACACCGCGATTCGCGGTATGATTCGGTGCTGGTGGGCAAGCTCATCGGTAAGGTGATGCTCGCCGGGAAGAAGTCCCTCGCGGAGCGGATTGTGTACAAGGCAATTGATCTGGCTAATGAGGGAACAGACACCGTGAGTCCTCTGGAGATTTTGACCCGTGCCGTTGAGAATGCCAAGCCGCGTGTGGAGGTGAAGAGCCGCCGCGTTGGTGGCGCGACGTACCAGGTGCCGCTTGAGGTGGCGCCGGATCGCTCAGAGGCTCTCGCCATGCGCTGGATCATTGGTTTTGCACGCAACCGCAAGGGTGTACCCATGGCAAAGGCGCTGGCTAACGAGATCAAGGAAGCCGCAGCCAACCAGGGCGCGGCAGTACGCAAACGCGACGACGTCCATAAGATGGCCCAGGCCAACCGTGCATTCGCTCATTTCCGCTGGTAATTTTCTGAACTTATCAGCGATTTTCTTTTTTTGACATAACACAAAACACTCAGATTGGAATTTAATTATGGCAAGTGTAAGCAGTCCGGATCGTAAGGAGCCTTTGGAGCGCTACCGCAACTTTGGTATAGCCGCTCACATCGATGGAGGCAAGACGACCCTTTCAGAGCGCATTCTCTTCTACACCGGTATGATCCACAAGATTGGCGAGGTGCACGATGGCGCCGCGACAACAGACTGGATGGAGCAGGAGCAGGAGCGAGGCATTACCATCACTTCTGCCGCTGTGACGACCAACTGGAAGCAGCTTCCCGCCGAGGGCTGCTACAAGTTGTTCGAGAATCAGAACTTCCAGCTCAACGTGATCGATACTCCCGGGCACGTGGACTTTACAGCGGAAGTGGAACGCAGTTTGCGCGTGCTGGACGGAGCAATCGTAGTATTCTGCGGCGTTGCCGGTGTGCAGCCTCAGACCCAGACGGTGTGGCGTCAGGCGTCCAAGTACAATGTGCCGCGAATCTGCTTCGTGAACAAGATGGATCGCACGGGCGCCAACTTCGCCAATGTGCTCAATGATATTCGCACGAAACTGGGAGCAAATGCCGCCCCGGTGCTCATGCCTATCGGTGCGGAAGATACTTTGCGCGGTCAGATTGATGTGGTGAACCAGAAGGCCATCATCTATGCAGATTCCGATCGCCTGGGTTCCACATACACCATCGAAGAGATCCCTGACGAACTGAAAGAGGCTGCTGAGGCGGCTCTGGAGGATCTCAAGGAGCGCGTGGCCAATGTGGATGATGAGCTCGGGGAGCTTTACCTCATGGAAGAGCCCATCGACGCTCCCACACTGAAGGCCGCTATCCGCCGTGCGACCATCGCGAACAAGTTTGTGCCGGTGGCAGGTGGCTCTGCTTTCAAGAACAAGGGTGTTCAGGCTCTGTTGGATGCTGTGGTGGATTACCTTCCAAGTCCATTGGAGGCGAAGCTTGCCACGGTGACCTCGACCATTTCCTCCGGAGTGGATGAGAATGGGTATGAGATTTTCGAGAAGAAGGAGATCACTCCTTCTGATGACGACAAGCCCGTTGCTCTCGCTTTCAAGCTTTGGGCAGATAAGTTCGTGGGATCGCTGGTGTTCATTCGTGTGTACACCGGCGTCATTCGCAAAGGAGATACCGTCTACAACCCGCGTACCCGCAAGCGCGAGCGCGTGGGGCGTCTCTTGCAGATCCAGGCGAACGTACACACCGACGTGGATGAGGTGTTCTCCGGCGATATCGCCGCCATAGTGGGGCTGAAGAATGCGACCACCGGCGACACGTTGGCGAGCGATGACTTTGACTACACCCTCGAGCCGCCGACTTTCCCGGATACCGTGATATCCATGGCGGTGGAGCCGCTCACCAAGGCCGACCAGGAGAAGATGAGCAATGCCCTGCAGCGTCTTTCTGCCGAAGATCCTACCTTCCGCGTGAAGACCGATGAGGAAACCGGGCAGACCATCATTGCCGGCATGGGCGAGTTGCACCTCGATATCATCGTGGATCGTCTCAAGCGTGAGTTCAAGGTAGAGGCGAACACCGGCAAGCCGCAGATCGCCTACCGTGAGACCATTACCAAGTCCGCCGATCATGTGCAGGGCAAACTCGTCAAGCAGAGTGGTGGTCGCGGTCAGTATGGTGATGTTATCATCGACATGCGTCCCGGCGAACGTGGTACCGGACTGAAGATCGCTAACAAGATTGTTGGCGGCGCCATTCCGAAGGAGTACATGAACGCCGTGTACGCCGGTCTGAACGAGGCCATGAACTCCGGCATCGTGGCGGGGTATCCCGTGGAAGACGTGGAGGTGGATGTGGTGGATGGTTCTTACCACGAAGTGGACTCCAACGAGAATGCCTTCAAGATGGCGGCTATCTTCGCCATGAAGAACGCCTTTGCCAAGTGTGCGCCCGTTCTTCTGGAGCCCATCATGAGTGTAGAGGTTGTCTCTCCCGCCGAGAACCAGGGCGATATCATGGGCGACCTCAACCGCCGCCGCGCTCAGGTGAACGGCATGGAGCACAAGGGCAGCGAATGCGTGCTCACCGCCGCTGTTCCGCTGGCAGAGATGTTTGGTTACTCCACCGATATCCGCACCCTTTCCAAGGGGTTGGCTTCGTACTCCATGGAGCCTTCGCACTTTGAGCAGGTCCCGCCCAACCTCGTGGCTCAGATCGTCAAGGCACGCGGAGGCAATGCCAAATAAACTTCCTAATCCGAATTATCAACAGTAATTAACCCTAAACATAAACCGCACGTTCATGCAAAGTCCAAAAATCCGCATTCGACTTCGTGCTTTTGACAGCCGCGCCATCGATCGATCCGCTACTGAGATCGTTGAGACGGCGAAGCGCACGGGGGCAAAAGTAGCCGGGCCGATTCCTTTGCCGACTCGTATCGAGAAGTTCTCTGTGAACCGCTCGGTTCGTGTCAATAAGAAATCAGCAGATCAGTTTGAGATCCGCACGCACAAGAGGTTGCTCGACATTGTCGACCCCACCTCCCGCACGGTCGAGGAGCTCAAGAAACTTAACCTTCCCGCCGGCGTGGATATCACGATCAAGATCTGAGTCTCCGGCCGTTTCAAACATTAACCTGATTGATTGACATGTCTATTGGTCTTATCGGAAAAAAGGTGGGCATGACCCGCGTTTTCAACAAGGAAACCGGCGCCATGATCCCGGTCACAGTGATTGATGTGGCTGATAACACTTTCGCCCAGGTGAAAACTGAGGAGAAGGAGGGCTACAACGCCGTGCAGGTTGCCTTCGGTTCCAAGAAGGAGAATCGTCCTTCACGTCCCGTCGTCGGTCACTACAAAAAGCTCGGTATTCAGCCTGCGGAGAAGCTCATGGAGTTCCGTGTTACTGCCGAAGAGTTGCCCCAGGAAGGCGCCAGCCATCCGGGTTGCGATCTCTTTGCGGAGGGTGCGTGGGTGGATGTCATTGGCACCAGCAAAGGCAAGGGCTTTCAGGGCGTCATGCGGCGGCATAATTTCCACGGCTCGCCTATGACCCACGGTTCCATGATGCATCGTCGTACCGGCGGTGTGGGCGCCTGCGCAACTCCCTCCCGCGTTTGGAAAGGGCAGAAAATGCCCGGGCGCATGGGCAATGCGCGCAGAACCGTGCAGAACCTGCGCGTGGTTCAGGTCCGCAAGGATGACAACGTGATTCTCGTGTCGGGACCCGTTCCGGGTGCGCGCGGCAGTTACGTGGTGATTCGTCCCGCCAAAAAGAAGACCGCTAAATAAAAACGTCGAACCTAGGAAAACCTATCTATGTCCGCAAAAGAATTAACACTTGAAGCTGCGCACGAGGCAAATATCGTGACGGTCGGTCCTGAAAAGGGCTCTCAGGCCGTGCATGATGTCATCGTGGCATATCAGGCCAACCGCCGACAAGGCAGCGCTTGCACCAAGACGCGTGCCGAGGTGGCCGGTAACAATCGCAAAATATACCGTCAGAAGGGTACCGGTAATGCTCGTCATGGCGATAAGCAGAGCCCCATCTTTGTGGGTGGTGGCGTCGTGTTCGGTCCGAAGCCTCGCGATTATTCGATGAAGGTGAATCGCAACGTACGCCGTCTCGCCTTGCGTCGCGTGCTCGGGGATGCCGTGAGTGGCGGGAAGGTGCTTACGGTTCCTTCTTTCTCTGTTGAGGATGGCAAAACGAAGAGCTTTGTAGCTGCTGTGCAGTCCATGGTGGAGAATCCTCGCAAGGTATTGATTATTGCAGATGAGTTTGATAAGCTCACGAAGCGAGCCGGGCGCAATGTGGCCGATGTGCTGTTGATGAGCGCTGCCGAGGTAAACGTCGAGCACCTCATGAACGCCAACAAGGTCGTGATCGTTGAATCCGCACTGGAAACTATAGCCAACCGCACGAAATAACCATGAAAGATATCCATGATGTAATCAAACGTCCGCGAGTCTCAGAGAAGGCGACTCTTCTGCATGAGAAGACCGGGGAAGTGGTGCTGGAGGTGGCGGTGAAGGCCACGAAGATTGAGATTCGCCAGGCAGTGGAAAAGCTGCTTGGAAAGAAGGTTGCGGCCGTGCGCACTGCCAATTACGATGGCAAGTTGCGCCGCAAGCGTACGAAGAACCAGGGTGTGACTCCCGCCTGGAAGAAGGCTTATGTGAAGCTGGCTCCCGGCGAGTCTCTCGAGTTGGTGTAAACTCACGAGCCCGGACAACACGAACCAATAGAACCTACTATTATGTCTCTGAAGTCTTTTAAGCCGACGACTCCCTCCAATCGCTACAAGGTGCTTCCCTCTTTCAAGGAAATCACCAGAAGCAAGCCTGAGAAGTCTCTCCTCGAGCCCCTTCGCAAGAGCGGTGGGCGCAATAACAACGGTCGTATTACCACCCGTCACATCGGTGGTGGTCATAAGCGTCACTACCGTCTGGTGGATTTTCATCGCACACGCCACGAAGCCGCCACAGTGCTTGCCGTGGAGTATGATCCGAACCGCACCTGCCGCATCGCCCTCGTCCAGTACAAGGATGGCGCGAAGAGCTATATCCTTGCTCCCGTGGGGTTGAATGTGGGCATGACGGTGCAGAGCGGCGAGAACGTGGCCCCGAAAGTGGGCAACGCGATGCCGCTGCGCAATGTGCCTCTGGGTACGGCGATCCACAATATTGAGATTCGTCCCGGTTCCGGCGGCAAGGTGGCTCGCTCTGCCGGTCAGCAGGCAGTCCTCTCCAACCGCGATGGCGAGTATGCTCTCGTCAAGATGCCTTCCGGAGAGGTGCGCCGTTTCCGCGTAGAGTGTTACTGCACCATCGGTCAGGTGGGCAATACGCAGCACATGAACGAGTCCTCCGGCAAGGCCGGTCGTACCCGCTGGATGGGGATTCGTCCAACCGTTCGCGGTATGTGCATGAACCCGGTGGATCACCCGAACGGTGGTGGTGAAGGTAAGTCCAAGTCCGGTGGTGGTCGCCAGCACCTCAAATCGCCATGGGGGCACGTGAAGGGGCAGAAGACGCGACGCATCCGCAAGCCGAGCGACACTTTCATCGTGCAGCGCCGCAAGTCCAAGTAAGTTTAACCTATAACAGCATTATCACACAATGGGTCGTTCCCTTAAAAAAGGTCCGTTTGTCAGCCAATCCCTGTTGGACAAAGTTGACGCACAGCTGCAGAGTGGAGATCGCAAGCCGATCAAGACATGGAGTCGTGCTTCGATGGTCATTCCGGATTTTGTGGGTCTCACTTTCCTCGTGCATGCCGGCAAGTCGTTTGCCACGGTCTATGTCACGGAGAACATGGTGGGTCACAAGCTGGGTGAATTTGCTCCCACGCGAATCTTCAAGGCTCACGGCGGTATCGGCAAGAAATAATCCCTGAATTCAGGCTCGGTTCTCTGATCCGAAACAATATAATCCTTTCCATGGTCACTATCCTCCAACACGCACGCGGTATTCTGCTGCTCCTCGCGGGAGCGGCGGCGTCCGTTGGCGCAGCGGAGGCCGATCGCGGAACACAACACACGGTCTCCCAGCTCGAAAAACAGCTGGTTACTCTGCGTGAAAGTTATGCTCTCGCTCGGGCGGATGCCGACCGTGCCCGGACGCAGTTGCGGGAAATCCGCGCGCGTCTGGAGGCGTTGGGCGGCGTCTCTCTGAGCGATAGTCAGGAGCGTTTGATCGACACCGCTGCTCAGCTCGAGGCCACCCGCCAGGAGAATGAGCAGATGCGTCGTGCTGCGCTCCACCTCACGGCCGCCGTCAATGCTTATCTCAACGCGCCTCAGCAGGATGACGCTTCCACTCGTCGGGAGTTGGAGGCTGCCCTGCGCGATCAGGAGCTTGCAATGGGTATGCGCATGGCGCCGCAGGACTTTCTCTCCGGTACTCCGGATGATGCGCAGGTGCTCAGCATTGATTCCGAGTCCGGTCTCATCGTGATCAACGCCGGCAGAGATGCCAAGGTGCGAGTGGGTATGCCCATGCAGATCACACGAGGTGACCAGATCATCGCGAACGCCATCGTGACAGATGTGCGCAAGAAGGTCGCGGGACTCCTCGTGCAGCAGCATCTTAACCGGCGGCTCTCGATCTCCGTGGGCGATCAGGTGTCTGTCATAACCAATAATTAATCCACATCCAAAATGGAAGTCAAAGCAATATGCAAGAATGCCCGCATTTCTGCCAAGAAGATGCGGGATGTAGCCTCTGCCGTGCAGGGAATGCCGGTAGCTAGGGCGATCGACGTGCTGAGCTACTCGCCCAAGAAAGGGGCTTATCTGATCAATAAGACGATCAAATCAGCAGTAGCGAATGCGGAAAACAACAACGGTCTGGCGGCCGATGATCTCCTCCTGAAGAGTGTTCGGGTCGATGAGGGCGTCACCTACCGGCGTACGATGCAGCGCGCGCGAGGGTCTGCCAATATCATTCGCAAGCGCACGGCGCACATCACGGTTGTTCTTTCTGAGAAAGAGGACTAAATCAACATTTATCATCTTATGGGACAAAAAGTAAATCCGATTGGGTTCCGTCTGGCCGTCACGAAGGACTGGCGCTCCAAGTGGTATGCTGTCGGCAAGGACTATGCCGATAAGCTTCACCAGGACATCAAGATCCGCAAGTTTATCAAGGACTACACTACTCGCCTCAACAGCGAACTCAACAAGGGAAGCTCTCCCGCTATTTCCCGCATCGTCGTCGAGCGTGCCTGGAATAGCGTCCGCATCACAATCTCCACCGCTCGCCCGGGTCTCGTTATCGGTCCCAAGGGTAAGTATATCGAGGAGATGACCACTGAGCTTTCGAAACTCTGCCGTGGCGCTCAGGTGAAGCTCGATATCATGGAGATTCGCCAGCCGGAACTGGATGCCCAGCTTGTTGCAGAGAATATCGCACTCCAACTGGAGCGCCGCGTTTCTTTCCGTCGTGCCATGAAGCGCGCCGTGCAGGTCGCCATGGATTTCGGGGCGGATGGCATCCGCGTGCGTTGTGCCGGTCGTCTGGGTGGTGCGGATATTGCTCGTGCAGAGCAGTACCGTGAGGGCAAGGTGCCCCTGCAGACCCTGCGTGCACCCATCGACTACGGTTTCGCCGAGGCTCGCACGCTTTACGGTCTCATCGGTGTGAAGTGCTGGATCAACAAGCGCCCGGATGTCGGCGGCAATGTTGCTCCCGGTCGTAACGGCGGTTCGAGACCTCCGCGTCCGCGTCGCGATCGTTCAGAGAACAATAATCGACGTGATGCCTGAGTGCATTCACCTCTCAATCTGACAACTTTAACGATAGAAAGAGATTAGACTATGCCTTTAATGCCAAAACGAGTCAAGGGCAATCTGCGCAAGATGCACCGCGGCAATCGCGGCGGTAATGCAACGAGCGGAGATTATGTGGCTTTCGGTGATTATGGTCTTCAGGTGCTCACGCGCGGCTGGGTGACCAATAACCAAATCGAGGCTTGCCGTGTGGCTATCAACCGTTACTTGCGTCGTCGTGGGCGTGTTTACATCCGCATTTTCCCGCAGAAATCCTTTACCAAGCGTCCGCCGGACACCCGTATGGGTAAGGGTAAAGGCGCAGTGGAAGGCTGGGTGGCCGTTTGCCGCCCGGGCAATGTGATGTTTGAAGTCGGGGGTGTGACTGAGTCCGCCGCTCGCGAGGCTCTCCGCCTGGCTTCCAACAAGCTGGGAATTCGCACGCGCTTCGTGTATCGCCAGGGCGTGGAATCACAGTCCTGATGTCGTCAACCCTTAACCATTTCATATCTCAGACTTATGCCTGTAAAGAAAGCCAAAGACCTACGTGGGATGAACCCCAAGGAGCTTGCAGCCCACATCCGGGAACTCCGCAAGGAGCTCTTCGACCTGCGTCTCAAGAATGGTACCGGCTCGTTGGTGAACAACCAACAGCTGCGTCTCGTGCGTAAGGAAATCGCCCGAGCTATGACGGTGCAGGGCGAGGGAGCCTCTGTCCCTGCTCAGCAGGATTAATCACCCCGAACCAAATGTTGTTTTATGAGCGAAGATTCTACTACCGCATCGAAACCCAGGGGATTGCGCAAAACACGTGTGGGCGTTGTTGTATCGACCAAGATGACCAAGACCATCGTGGTGGAGTACGTAGCGCGTGTGCCGCATCCCATCTTCAAGAAAATCGTGAAGCGCAGCAAGAAGTACTACGCGCACGATGAGCAGGAGAGCGCCAAGGAGGGCGATACCGTCCGCATTCGTGAGACGCGTCCTCTCTCTGCCTTGAAGCGTTGGGAACTCGTTGAGATTATCAAACACTAACCGCAGAAAGGAATTTGCTATATGCTTCAGATGGAATCTATCCTGCAGGTGGCAGACAACACCGGCGCGCGCACGGCGAAAATGATCGGCGTCATCGGTAAGGCCACGGATCAGGCGCATGTGGGGGACATTATTACCTGCCACATTCGCGAGTCTATACCCACAGCTGCTGTGAAAAAGGGCAGTGTGGTGAAGGCTGTGGTGGTGCGTACATCTGCGCCCATTCGCCGCGATGATGGCTCCGTGTTGCGTTTTGATTCGAACGCCGTGGTGTGCATCGACAAGGATAATAATCCGCGTGGTACGCGTATTTTCGGACCTGTTGCTCGTGAGCTTCGCGAGAAGGGCTTCATGAAAATCGTTTCCCTTGCTCCGGAGGTACTTTAAGTTCCTCCTCACTTCCTCCCGTCGATGGGGGATTTCGACAGGCGGCGCGCTCGTTCAGCGGGTGCGCCGCCTGTTGCGTGCCGCTTCGCCGTCATTTTCCTCCGGCAGCGGAACTAGCTCAATTTTTGCTCCGGGATAGTTAATCTCCCTGTGTGTGAGGATGCAATTTGCACGGCATGCGACGTTGTGCTTTGCTTCAGCTTGCAGACTGCCGGAGGGGAGGACGATGAGCGTACGCTGAGCCGTTCTGGATGCCGCCTTTGCCCACTGGGCTTGTACTTCCCCGCGGTAGGCGATCTGACCGGCAGTTTCCCCCAGGGCATCCGGACAGAGTACGGCAAGTTTGAGCCCCATTCTGCGGAAGAATTGCTCCCCCCCGCCGGGAAGAGGTTCGATGATTCCTTCGTCTTTCCTCAGTTTGCCGCCGGGCAGCACAACTTCCTCCTTCATTGCCGGCGCAGCGAGAGCGGCCACCATGTCGAGGGAGGGAGTCAGTACGCAGCATTTTTGGTGCTGCAGTTGATTCGCCAGCGCGAGGAGCAGTGGGCATGCGTCTGCATAAAGCACATCTTCCTCGCCGATCCATGGCAAGATGCGTGTGATGAGCTGCACGTCCGCCCGTCGTGCATCGCTGCTTCCTCCCCGCGGGGGCAGGTAAATTGCCCCGCCATGGACGCGCTTCAGCAGTCCCTCTCGCTGCAGAGAGATGAGATCCGTGCGCACGGTTTCATCCGTCACTTCGAGCTCCTCCGCAAGCTCCGCACTGCGCAGTGTTCCGCGTTCAGAGAGTAGGCGGAGTATTCTGGCGCGGCGTTCGTGAGGTATGTACATGGCGTTTCGTGCGGCTTGGTTCTTATTGCCCGTTCTTGTTGTGAAATGCCATGAAGTTTTGGATCTCGTTGCGGAGGTTGTGCAGGGCGTCGTCGTATGCCTCGCGCACATTCATGTCCCAGTAATCCGTGTAGCGGTGTAGCCTTGTGCAGCGCTTGAGGAGCGCCGCGCTTCTTTTTTGCACGAGTCCTGATTCTTTCTGATCGTCAGTAGCCAGGAGCTGGGTGGCGAGCAGTTGCCCGGAGATGGAGGAAGTGTGAGCAAAGATGACCTCCGATTTTTGATCGTCGCGGTTACTTTTCGCAAGCTTGACAAGTTGTTTATGCACGAGCGTCGTGAAATCAGTCGTCGCCCGATAGAGCGGGGTCTTCGCCACTTCCAGGAGGAGTTCGATTTCCCGTGGCAATAAGAAATCCGTGAAGTCGTGGTGCCTCTTCCGAGGGATTCTGATGGGCTTTTTCCTCGCTGAGTTCCTGCACCTTTTCTCTTTCAACGGCAGGCGCGTGTCGTAGCGAATGAGGTCGAGAACGTACGCCTCTTTCAGCCGTCCACGTGGCGTGTCGGGATATTTCTCACGCAGGGTTTGGGCTATGGTGTTGTAGCCCTCTGCTCGATTGAGGATGTAGTCCCACTTGCAGAGCGGAAAATCCTCCCCGAGCATCTGCATGACGGATCCGTTGAAAAAACGCGCGTTGTAAGCCACATGGTTGCGCAGGGTCAGGAGATTGAGTATTCTCTGCTTCTCTCCATCCTGATCCACTGGGTTTCGCGTCCCGGGGGAGAGTTCGCAGGTACATTCCTCACTCTCAAGGAGGAAGCGCGTTTCCCTGCCGTGGAAAAATTCGATGCTCACCTTGTCCCTCTTCGCCGACGCTCCGTGGGTGCCCTGACCGGGCAGCACGGCAATATCACCGATGATGAGCTGTTCGCTCTCGCCCTCAATCAGAGCAAGGAGGCTCTGATAGGCCTTAATCAACAGAGGGTCTGCATGAAAGTTACTGTCCGATATCTCGAAAGTTGCTCGCCGTCCTGCCGCTTCCCCCAGGCAATTTCCCGCCAGTCGGATACGGATGGTTTTATCCTCGATTTCTGTGCGCAGTTCAAGCTTCGTGGCGCCGGGCTGCGTGTTGTCGATAATTCCGCCGCAGACGATAACTGAGAGGTTGATGAGCATGATAATGGCTCAGAGCTTGAGGTGAGGGCAGGGCAGGGAGTTCGCCAGAATCTGCAGGGCTTCTTTCGCTTCCAGTAGTTCTGTCACGCTGTCCCAGCGCCCCTCGAGAAAAGCTTTCCGAGGTTCCTCCGGCATGGTGACAGGGTAGCTTTTTCCCCCACCGCTCAGCTGCATGGCTTCCAGATCCAGGGTCCACTCTGTTCCCGGTTCCTGCTCGGTCTGCCGTTGGATTTCTACGATATCTTCGGGGACCGCGCAGACGCAGGGCAGTCCGGTTCCGGAGCTATTGCCGAAAAATATTTCCGCGAATGATTCTGCGATGATAGCCCGGATGCCGGAGCGACGGATGGCCTGCGGAGCATGTTCGCGAGAAGACCCGCAGCCGAAGTTCTCCCCGCCGATGATGATGCGGGCTCCGCTGTGCCGCGGATCGTCTATCGGGTGTCTTTTGGAGCTGCCGTCTGTGTTGAAGCGCTCGTCGTAAAACATGGTGCCGGCGAGTTCATCAAAGGTGATGCACTTCAGAAAGCGCGCGGGGATGATGCGATCTGTGTCCATGTTCGCCCCGGGCACAGGAACGATTTTCCCGACAATTTTGCAGATGCGTTGTATGGCCATGGCTCGTTGTTACAGGTTGGTAAAAATTTCGCGTGGATCAGAGACGACGCCGGTCACTGCCGTCGCGGCCGCCATCACGGGACTCATCAGCAGCGTCCGTCCGGTCGGACTCCCCTGCCGTCCTTTAAAATTGCGGTTGCTGGTGCTGGCGCACAGTTGCACGCCTTCGAGGCGATCCGGGTTCATGGCGAGGCACATGGAGCACCCGGGCAGCCTCCACTCGAATCCTGCCTGGCGGAAAATCTCCGCGATGCCTTCGGCCTCGCACTGCTTCGCCGTCTCCTGTGAGCCCGGCACGGCCAGTGCCTTCACGCCCTGTGCCACGCGTCGCCCTTTCAGCAACGGCGCCACGGAACGAAAATCGCTGATGCGCCCGTTCGTGCAGGACCCGATGAACACGACGTCTACAGCTTTCCCTTTAAGCCGTTCGGATGGCTGTAGCTTCATATATTCCAACGCTGCGTGCAGAGCCGTTCGTTTCTGCGCGTCCGGCTCCTCAGCCGGATCAGGAATCATTCCGTTGATGCCGATGCTCATATCCGGAGAAATGCCCCAGGTGACGGTGGGTTCAATGCCCGCTGCGTCAAAGCACACTTCGTCGTCGTACGTTGCATCTGCGTCGCTGGCAAAACTGCTCCATCTCTGCACAGCGGCGTCCCATTCCGCGCCGGAGGGGGCGTAGGGACGCCCGCAGAGGTATTCGAAAGTCGTGCCGTCAGGGTTCACGTAGCCGCAGCGCGCCGCCCCCTCGATAGCGAGATTGCAGAGGGTGAGCCTGCCGTCCATCCCCATGCTGTTGATGGCGCTTCCGGCGAACTCATAGGCGTATCCCAGTCCTCCCTTTGCCCCCAGTTTGTTGATGATGTGCAGTGCCACGTCCTTCGCCCCCACTCCGCGTCCCAGTTGCCCCTCCACCCGCACACGGCGTACCTTCAGTGGGCTCATCGCCAGCGACTGAGCAGCCAGTACATCGCGTACCTGTGTGGTCCCGATTCCCATCGCTACGGCTCCCATCGCGCCGTGCGTGGCGGTGTGAGAATCGCCGCATACGATGGTCATTCCCGGTTGAGATATCCCCAATTCCGGGCCTACCATGTGCACGATTCCCTGGTGCCCGCTTGGAAGATCGAAAAAACGGATGCCGAACTGTTTGCAGTTGTTCCTCAGCGCATCCAGCATTGCCTGCGCTCGCGCGTCCGCGAAGGGCTCGCTCTGGTTGTCCGTGGGGATGATATGATCCACCGTCGCAAAGGTGCGTTCCGGATGCAGCACAGACAACCCCAGCTCCCGCAGCATTGCAAAAGCTTGAGGACTCGTCACCTCATGCAAGTAATGCGTAGCGATAAATAACTGCGCCCGCCCGTCCGGCATTTTCCGAATCGTGTGTGCATCCCATACTTTTTGGTAAAGTGTCTTTCCCATATCGGCTTGTCTTTGCTCGTAAAATCTACCATGCCTCCCCCTCTCGCGTCAAGCGACGCCTGCGGCATAACAGGGCAAATGCATTTGGGAGAAGTTGATCAACAGAGAAAATGATCTTACTGACCGATATTATTGTCTATACGCATCATAAATCATGCCGGCAAGCGGTCATCATGTTGTGATGGCTCTAAAGCACTCTCTGCATACGTTAATGATTCAAAAAATGCACAAAGCGCACGTTATGAAAATCGTATATCGTACATAGACAAACGCATTTCCTAATGCGTTTACCCTGGTCTCAATACTTACTCTTCCTCCTCTTCCTTATCCTTGGGAAGAGGGTCGTGCTGGATGCGGGCCTGGGTGATGCGTCGCCCATCGGTCGCAGTTACAGTGACCACGTAATCTCGAATACGAACCTGTTCGTTCACTTCCGGGAGGTGGTCGAGCCGGTCGGTGACGAAACCACCGAGCGTGGAGATACCGGCATCGCTGTCCAACTCGCCGATGCCGGGAAGTTCTTCTTCGAGATCAAAGAGAGAGATAGAGCCACTGGCCATGTATTGCCCATGACCCAACGCGTAGAATTCACGGGTCTCTTCCGCCTCAAATTCATCCTGAATATCGTTGCCGACGATTTCCTCCAGCACATCATCCAGATACACCAGCCCGAGCGCCACGCCGTGCTCATCCACCACCAATGCACTATGTGTACGTTCCTTGGAGAAGAAGTTCAGCAGAGTATCCAGTTTCATCGTCTCGGGCACCACTTTAAGCGGACGACGCACGCTCATGATATCCGTGCTTTGCATACGCACGAGTTTCAGCATGTCTTTCACGTGCACCCAACCTTTCACTTCATCGAGATGACCGTCCACGAGAGCGAAGCGACTGTGGCGACTGGTCGTGACGAGGTCAAGGTTTTTCTCAAAGCTGTCATTGATGTCGAGCAGTTCAACATCATTACGGGGGACGAGGATCTCACGAACAGAACGATCATTGAGTTCCAAGGCGTTCATAGAAATCTCGGCCTCGGTCTCTGTGACCTCCTTGCTGCGTCCGCTCTCTTCCACAATATGGGCAATCTCCTCGGCGCTGTGATGATTGTTCGGGGAGTAATGCGGATCCACCCCAAAGAGGAAATGGGCGATGGAATTAGCAGTGTTGTTGAACAGCTTTACAACCCACGCAGTGCAGTGTGCGAAGCGGACCATACCATTGGATGTACCCAGAGCAACCTCCAGCGGATGGCGGATGGCAAGGCTTTTGGGCACCAATTCGCCGAGCACCACATGGGCAAAGGTGAAAAGAGAATAGGAAACGATGTAGGAAATCACGCTCACTACCACCGGCTGCAGGTGAAGGTAATAGCTGAGGGGGGGAGCGATGAGCTGCTCGATAAATGGCTCTCCGAGGTTGCCGAGGGCAAGGGAAGCGATGGTGATGCCAACCTGATTGGCGGAGAGGTAGGAATCGAGATGGCGGACAATGTGCAGAGCATTTTTTCGGGAGCGCGCCTGGCGTCTGGAATCATCACCCGAGGCTGCCAGCTGGCTCTCCCGCACACGTGCGCTGGCAAATTCATTCGCCACGAAGAAGGCATTGAGGAAAAGGAAAAAACCAACGCCAATCAGGAAGAGTATAATCGTTTCGAGACTCGGGTAATCCCAATGCAGCTGCTGCACCTGCTCGGGAGAGAGAAGGAGCCAATTCTTGATGTGTAGGATAGATTCGCCCATTTAAAGTTTTTCGTAGGTGCCGCGGTCGCGCTTTTCGAGAAGGGTAAAGCCGGCTTTCTTTGCATCGCTTACGGAGAGAGGAGCGGTGAGTTTCGGCACATTCACCGAGCTGATCTTCTTGCGCACCGGGTTTTTGCAGTACAGGCAACGAGTGAGTGGCTCCCGATTGACTCCTCTTCTTAATTCAAACCCTCTTCGGCACATCGGACACGAGCGCGCCGGATCCTCCGGGTATTCAGCTATGTATTCGTATATTGGCATAAACAAGCGCGAGCCACTCCTTCAGAATAGCCCGCGCGCTCTCCTGTCTGCTTACCGCAGATCAGCTTCTTTACCAGCTCGCCTTTGTCACGCCGGGAATCATCCCGGTACTCGCCAACTCCCGGAAAGCGATACGCGACAGATGGAAGCGACGCAGGTAGCCACGACGGCGCCCGGTGAGTTCGCAGCGGTTGACACCACGGGTCGGCGAAGCATTGCGCGGCAGCATAGTCAGCCCCACATAATCACCCTCTGCCTTCAGCTTGGCGCGCTTCTCAGCGTAACGCTCAGCCGTGGCAATCTTCTTCTTGTTTCTTTCGATCCAACTCTTTTTAGCCATAAGCGTGTGGCGGAGTTGTACAACAAACCCACCTGCTTGTCAAGGATGAATTTGTCTTTTTTTACTCTATCTCGCTGAAATCGGTATGCGGGAGTAACAGAGCCATGTTGCCACGGGGAAAAAAGACCACGAGAACAGGCGTTGGAGGCAACGCACAAATCTCGTGGTCAAATGAAAAACGCTACCCGTCCCCGTCGATCACCAGAAAAGGATGTAGAGACCCACTGTGAGGAGGACCACCACCAGGCCAAAAACCTTGGCGCGCGTGGAGGATTTCATCTCAATGATGCCCTTGTTCTCCAAAACGACGGCTTCGCCGTGGCTGAAGTGATTGAGGAGGGTGAGAATAGCGCCGATCACCATGATGGTGATGAGACAGACGGCCATGCGGTTGAGGAAAGCCATCTCCGGGCAGTAGAGCTTGAGAGCGCCGTACTCAACCACATTGATGGCGATGCCCAGCCAGCCGAAGTAGCGCGGGCATTTCGAGACGAAGAAGCCGAAGATGAACACAGCGAGGGCGCCCGGACTCAGGAAGCCCTGGAACTCCTGGATGTAGCTGAAGATGCTGTCCAATTTATCCGACAGGAAGATAGCAAGCCAGAGGGCGACGCCGGCAAACACAAGCACGCCGATCTTGCCCACATTTACCAGCTCACGATGCGAGGACCTCTCACTGCGCAGCTTGTGGTAGATATCCATGGTGAAGAGGGTTGATGCGCTGTTCAACATGGAAGCCAGCGAGCTGACCACCGCACCGAAGAGAGCGGCGAGCACAAACCAGGCCCATCCTGTACCGGGGAGAAGCCGCTTGAGCAGCGTGCCGAATGCCGAGTCGTAGTCGTATCCGCTGATAGCCTCCGTAGCTACAAAGGCGGCATCTCCGGCTTTCGCAGAGAGAATCTCACCATTCTTGCGGGCAAGTTTGTCCGCGATGCCGGCCGCCACTACAATCACTTTTCTCTCCGGGGTGGTAGCACTCTCGGGGATGGTGACACCGTACTTGCCGGCGAGCTCAGGAACTTGATGTTCTGTACCCTCAATGACGAGAGCGGTAGCGACGCGCATGAAATCGTCCGAGAGTTGTTTTACTGCGGCGGCCTGCTCCGGAGTGGCAGCGACCTCTGCATTCTTCACCACGAAACCTACCCCTTTCTCCACATCCGTCATGAGATAGTCCGCCGTCACATTATAAAGCGGAGTCTTGCCATTTTGAACTGTCTGCTCTGCCACAGCGAGGACGGACGCCATCTTTTGCTCAGCGCCGGCGCGCATATCACTGCTGAAGAGGTTGTATGCGAGAATGCCGGGAATGAGCACCACAAAGGGGATAAGGAGCTTCAGACCGGCAGCGAATACCACGCCCATCTGTCCCTCCGCGAGGCTTTTGGAAGCGAGCGTGCGTTGCATGATGTATTGGTTGAGCCCCCAGTAGAAGAAGTTGGGAATCCACAACCCCAGGCAGAGAGCAGTCCATGGGATTTCTCCATCATCTGCCGGGCGAATCATGTGCAGTTTGCCGCCCACGGCATTGGTGGCGGTGATGGCGTCACCGGTGTTCAGAGCAAAGAAGCGTTCGATGCCGGAAGCGTTGCGGATGGAATCAACCGTGGCGCCGGAGGTAGCAGAGGCAGTTTTAATGAGTTCATTCGGGTCGGCTGCGCCGATGGCCTCAATGGCGAACCATGCCACCACGCCGCCGCCGATGATGAGCGCTGCGCCCCAGATGAGATCCGTCCACGCGCAAGCTTTCAACCCACCCACAAACACGTAAATTGTGGCGCAGGCGCCGATGATGATGCACCCCACCGGCATGGAGAGGTCAAAATATCCGGAAACGACTTTCGCTCCGGCGAAAATGACCCCGGCAGTGGGGACGCCCACGAGAATGACGAGGTTGGCCAGGGCCATGATGGTGCGGGCGGTGCCGTTGTAGCGCTCCTCAAGAAACTGGGGAATAGTGTATACTCCGCGTTTGAGCAGCATGGGCAGGAACGTGAACGCCACGATGACCAGCACAATGGCAGCGAGCCATTCGTACCCGGCGATGGCAAGACCGACCCAGTTGGCAGCCTTGCCGCTCATGCCCACAAACTGCTCGGTGGAGATGTTTGCCGCGATGAGTGAGAAACCGACGAGCCACCAGCTTAATCCGCGCCCGGCGAGGAAGTAATTCGCGGCTCCGTTCTTTTCCTTCTGCTCGGCAGTTTCATTTTTGTCCCCGGACTTCCAAATGCCTAAGCCGATCACTCCGACGACGACAACGCAGAAGACAACCATCTCCCAGATGGGCAGTACACTCTGTGTGGCTGTCTGGACTGTCCCTGCTTCCTGAGCGTTTGCCAGCCCGCCGCACAACAATGCAGCCGCCGCCAGCCTTTTCACGATATTTTTTGTGTTCATAGGTTTGTTGGTGAGTTTTTAGGAGAATGGGGGAGGGAGATCCAGTTATTATGCCTTGTAGAGGAGGCGTGCGCCGGCGCCGGGACGCGTCACAAGATAGGCGGTCTCGATGCCCAGCGTTTCGCGGTATCCCTCAAGCATTTCCTTAGCTACCTGCTCGACATCCGCGCTCTTTACCAGAGCCACGATGCAGCCGCCAAAGCCACCACCCGTCATGCGCGCGCCGTACACGGAAGCGGCGGACGGAATGGTGTAGCTGAGAGCGACGAGAGTGTCTACTTCAGCACAGGATACCTCAAAGTCATCCCTTAATGAGGCGTGCGAACCGCGCATGGCGATGCCGGCTGCCTCCCAATCCCCACGTTCCAACGCCGCGGCAAAAGTGGCCACGCGCATATTCTCCGCCACCACGTGGCGTGCGCGGCGGTAGCAGAGATCGCCAAGTTTATTCTTGTTCTCCTCAAGCATTTCCAGCGTCGCTTCGCGCAGGGAGGGAATGCCGAGGATAGAGCAGGCATCCTCGCAGTTCTTACGGCGCGCTGCATAGCCGCCATCCGCCAGAGAATGCTTCACGGCAGAGTCAATCACCAGCACACTCACGTCCGGGTCCACCATGGGAATGTAACGGTAAGAGAGATCCTTGCAATCCAGCATCAGGGCGTGATCTTTCTTGCCATTGGCCGAGATAAACTGATCCATGATGCCACAGGGAACGTGCACGAACTCGTGCTCGGTCTCCTGCCCGATGATGGCTCGTTCGGTGGGAGGAACATCTGCCCCGCAGAGGGCGGACAGCGCTGTGCAGACGGAGACCTCAAAAGCCGCACTGGATGACAGCCCGCCCCCGTACGGTACATTCGTATCCACAAGCATATCCACGGGAGGTACTTCAATGCCGCGACGCTTGAGCATACAAATCACGCCGCGCACGTAGTTGCTCCAGAAAGGATCACCCGGAGTGGATGCTTCTTCAGGGGTGAGCGTAATGGGTGCATCCTTCAGTGAGCCAACCCAGCGATGCTGTCCCGTGGTGGAAGGAGCAACAGCAACGACATTGATTCGTTCCAGAGCCATGGGGAGCACAAAGCCATTGTTGTAATCCGTGTGTTCGCCAATGAGATTCACGCGACCGGGGGCGGCAGAAATAACCTCCGGTTTATGCCCAAAGAAACGCTCAAAGTGAGGAGTGATAGTGTCGGCAGTAATGCTTCTTTGCTCTAAATCCATGGCAGCACCTTTCTAGCAAATCGTGAGCATAAAGTAAAGTTCAAAATTCTACGATAAGCCGGCAGGGCAAACGCATTCGGATAAAGTGGAAAAGCAGAGAAAACTCTCCAAGCGGTTGATCACGTCTGTTTCCGAATACGAAAACCGCAATGACAGCACATTATAGGTCGTAATTCGTACACTATTAATCCGACGTAGTATAACCTGAATCGCTGAGAGGGAAATCCTCGACGGAACTCCTCGACATAACGGGCGGAGCCTCATGAGAGGCTCCATGCGGGAATGTTCATATCCGTTACGCGGACTTGAAGCCCTTGCCAACGTCAGTTCTTCCCGCATTCCGTTATGCTGAGGTCTATCAGAGATAAATAGTTGAGAGGGCTAACAATAGCCCGTAATAGTGTTATATCCGCTTGATAGACACTCTCACAAAAACACACGCAAACGTAGTGTACCATGCAATCTACAAAATGCAATACTAAACAGATCGAGGAAGACGAAAAGTTCCAACTCCGATTCACATGTGTCCCAATAAAATTTTCTCCGGGCTCATTCAACCCATTTCCCACGGCAAATACATTTGAGGAGAAGTTAATCAACAGAGGAATGCCCTTATTGACTGATATCCATGTTTATACGCATCAAAAATCATGACAACAAGCGGTCATCATGATGATGGCTCTAAAGCACTCTCTGCATACGTTAATGATTCAAAAAATGCGCAACGCTCACGTTATCAAAATCGTACATCGAAAATTGACTCGCCGCCGCCCCATCGATGGTTCGTCCCTGCGGGGCAACGCATGCGCGTTGTCCATCCGCACTTGCAGCCGTCGTGCGTGTTGTACATCGTACATAAGCAAACGCATTTCCAAATGCGTTTGCCCTGAACTGCGGTCCACCTTGACGGGAAAATGCGCGCAGGGGGAGAAATTACTCGTCTTTGAGGTGGGAACCGGGGAGACGGGAGAGGAGATCCTCTCTATCGGCCAGGAGGTGGGAAAAATGCTGCTGCAACGCACGGTAGGCAGGCAATTGGGGGGAGAGAAGACCGTGGAGTTCGGCAAGGCGTTCTTCAAAATGAAAGATTGTGCGGGCGGCGGGTGCAGCTGTGGCAGTGTAGTCGAGAGCTTTGGAGATAAGCTCGTGCCAACGTGGATCTTCTTCACCGGGTTCCACCGTGTGCAGCAGCAGGCGGGTCATATACGCCGCCATACGCAGCCGCGTGATGTCACCTCTCAACGGTAGGCGAGGAGTGATGAGCTCGGCAGAAACGAGGGTGCAGAGGTCACCGCGGGAGGGAGTGCGGAATACGAGTTCGCACTCATGGAAAAGATCGACAATGCCATTGATGCCTGCGCCCGGCTTGAAGGCATTGCGTGCGGCGGTGCGAAGCATGCCGTGCAGGGCGGTGCACCAGCAGATTACAGCCCCGTGATCACCGTAAGGGTAAAGCCGGAGCACGGTACCGGTATCTCTCGTGTTCACGGGGCGGTGGCGGAAGGAGATTCGATGCCGAGGCGGCGCAACACGCGGGAGAGGATGGCCTCAGGGGTGAGACCGTGGAGCTCGATGAGACGATCAGCGCTGCCGTGTTCCACAAAGGCATCCGGCCAGCCGATGCAGAGGATATCCACTCCGCAGCGTTCGCGAATCAGCAGTTCTTCCACTGCCGAGCCGAAACCGCCGGTCACCACGTGATCCTCCAGCGTGACAATCAGCCGGCACCGCCGCGCTTGCTCCGTGAGACAATCTGCATCCAGCGGCTTGATGAAGCGGGCGTTGACATGGGCGCATGAGATGCCGCGTGCCTGTAACAATTCGCGGAGACGTGCGGCAGTACGGTTCATGTTGCCGAGGGCGACGAGAGCCACAGTATCGTGATCAGAACAGGCGATGACCTCTGCTTTGCCGATGGGAAGAGGCTTCGGATCCTCCGGGACGGGCACGCCTTCGCCCGCGCCTCTCGGATAGCGGATGGAGCAGGGAACATCACAGATGTCCTGCATGGTGGCAAGCATGCAGCAGAGCTCTGCTTCATCCTTCGGTTGCATCATGATGAGCCCCGGGATGGCACGCAGCATTGCGATATCGAAGAGACCGTGGTGGGTTGGGCCGTCATCCGGGGAGAGACCTGCACGATCCATGCAGAAACGCACGGGGAGATTTTGCAGGGCGGCGTCGTGCTCGATCATATCAACACAACGCTGCATGAAGGTGGAGTAGATAGCGAGGAAGGGTTTGAAGCCCTGTGAGGCGAGACCACAGGAGAAAAGGGCGGCGTGTTCTTCCGCGATACCGACATCGAAGAAACGCTGCGGATGCTCGGTGCGAAAAGTATCCAGCTTGGTGCCGCTCGGCATGGCCGCAGTGAGGGCGAGAATTTTATCATCCTTTTCGGCGAGATGGGAAAGACATTGCCCGAAAACTTCGGAATAGGTCGGTTTGCTGCTTTTCGGCGTAGTGCCGCTGGGGATATCATAGCGCCCCACGCCGTGGAATTTAGTGGGGTCTTGAACGGCGGGCTCGTAGCCGCGACCCTTGCGGGTGATGATGTGCAGGATGGCAGGTTCGTGCGATCGCGCAATGATGCGCAAGACGCGGATGAGGCGGCGGGTATCATGCCCATTGATCGGGCCGTAGTAGGTGAGCCCGAGTTCGCGGAAGAAACTCAGGGGGGAGATGAGACTGCGGGCTGCAGTCATGAGGCGCACGGCTTGCTCGCGCGCCTTGTTACCCGCGAGAGTTTTGAGAAAATAATCCGCGCGCTCCTTCAGCCAGGCGTAAGCCTGAGTCTCCTGCAGGGAAGAAAAATAGCGGGAAAGAGCCCCGACGTTTTTATCGATGCTCCACTCGTTGTCATTGAGCACAACGATGAAGCGCCGGGTTGTGGTCGAAATGTTGTTGAGGGCCTCCAAGGTCGTGCCGCAGGTGAAGGCCCCATCTCCGGCTACTGCGACGACGTGGTAATCGTCCCCGGCGAGATCGCGGGCGGCAGCCATGCCGAGGGCGGCGGAAAGCGCCGTGCCCGCATGGCCTGCTCCATAGGCGTCGTGCGGGGACTCACTGCGCTTCATGAACCCGGATATACCCTCGAATTGGCGAATGCTACTGATGGCTTCGGCGCGTCCGGTGAGCATTTTGTGTACATAGCTCTGATGGGAGACATCAAAAAGGATTTTGTCTTTCGGAGTTTCAAAGACGCGATGCAGGGCGATGCTCAGTTCCACCACGCCGAGATTTGGCGCCAGGTGTCCGCCGGTGTGTGAAAGGGCGTTGATGAGTACTTGCCGGATTTCGGAGGCAAGAGCACCGAGACTCTCCTCCGGGAGAGCCTTGACATCCGCCGGGGAATGGATGCCGGAGAGCAGAGGCGGGAGCCGAAATTCAGAGCAAGGAGAATCCATCTTCCTGGGGAGATGCCGTTTTTGGGGAATCTTGAGGAGCCGGGGTTTTATCATCCTCAGATTCCTCGAGGATGCGGATACGTTCCTCGGCGTTTTTCAGCATATCGCGACTACTGCGGATGAGGGAGAGCCCTTCTTCCACGAGAGAAATGGTTTTTTCCAGTTCGGTTTCGGGAGAGTCCAATTCACCCACGATATTTTCGAGGCGCTTCATGGCCTCTTCAAAGCTGACCGGTTCCTTTTTTGCGGCTTGTGGTTTCATGATTTTTGGGTAAAGGGTTTGTAGTACTGTGGGGATGCAGAGAGATGACGTTGAAGGGTGCGGCGATCAATACCCAGCAATTTGGCAGCTGCGCTACGATTGCCGTTGGTGGTTTCCAATGCTCGTAGAATAGTGACACGGATTAAACGGTCGAGGTTGAATTCATCCGCGAGGGGTGGGGTCGCCTTGGCCTCTTTTTCTCGCACAAGCGGACGGTCGCGACCGTTCAGGAAATCCGGCAGATCTCCGGGGGCGATGCTTTCCCCTTCACACAGGATAACACCGTGCTCAATTGCGGCGCGGAGTTGGCGGACATTTCCCGGCCAATCATAATGGCGCAAAAGCTCGAGAGCAGCTCGGCTGAGATGCATATTCGGCTTGTTGTTCTCTTCGCCGATACTGTGCACAAAGGCATTTGCCATGAGTACGATATCTTCGGCACGTTCGCGGAGAGGCGGCAGACGTAGGTCTACGACATTAAGGCGCTGGTAGAGGTCGAGGCGGAATTGCCCGGTATCTACCATGGTTTGCAGGTCGCGGTTTGTGGCGGCGACGATGCGCACATCCACCGGGATGGATGCATTGCTCCCCACGCGTTCGATGCAGCGCTCAGCCAGCACGCGGAGAAGTTTAACTTGCATCGGTACCTCCATCTCTCCGATTTCATCCAGGAAAAGAGTGCCGCCATCGGCTTCTTCGAAGCGACCAATTCGCCGCTGCATGGCATTTGTGAAAGCTCCTTTTTCGTGACCAAAGAGCTCACTTTCCATGAGCTGCGGGGAGAGAGCGGCGCAGTTGACTGCCACAAATTTCCCATTCTTGCTGCGTGGGGAAAGAGAGTGGAGAGCACGCGCGACAAGTTCCTTTCCCGTGCCTGTTTCACCCTCGATGAGAACGGTTGCATTGGTTGGCGCTACCTGGCGGATGCGATCAAACAGAATACGCATGGCAGGACTCGTGCCCAGCATGGCATCCAGTCCCTGAGTCGGGCGCAACTGCCGGGTGAGTTCGAGGTTGCTTGCCTCCAGTTGCCTTGTTTGATCAGCGCGGCGCAGAAGGAGCTCTACCTCATCCAGATTCAGTGGTTTGGTCAAAAAATAGTATGCACCGTGTTTTTTTGCTTCGGCAGCAGTGTCGCGGCTACCGTAGGCAGTCATCATGATGCAGGTGGGCGGTCGCTCCAGTTGCATGGCGTAGTCGATGAGATCCATGCCGCTTTCGCCACCCAGCCGCAGATCGGTGAGCAAGATATCCACCGGCTCGCTTTCAAGCACAGAGCGCGCAGCCTTTCCGTTTGCCGCGCTGTATACTTCATAGCTCTCCTCCAGCGCCTGGCTGAGCACGCTTCGAGTTGCGCGTTCGTCATCCACAATGAGAAGAACTGATTTCATGGCACCGAGGCGGTGAAGATTGCTCCGAGGACGGAGAGGGATTAGAGCAGCATGAGCCCGGCGGTTTCTGTGAGACCAAACATGATGTTGAAAGCGTGTACCCCTTGTCCGCCCGCGCCCTTGATGACGTTATCTTCTGCGCTCATCAAAATGGCGCGACCGGTTCGTTCGTCTACGGCCCAACCGATGTCCACGAAATTTGTGCGGGTGACATTTTTTGTGTCCGCCGGAACCCCCGCCCCCAGCAGACGCACGAACGGCGCCTTCCCGTACGCTTCCCGGTAGCAGGCATCGATTTTTTCTACATCCGCGCCGGGGGAAAGTTTTGCCACCAGCGTCGTGAGGATGCCTGTGTTCACCGGCATGAGATGGGGGATGAAGGTGATGCGCAGCGGGCAGCCGGCGGCTAGGGAGAGCTCTTGTTCAATCTCGGAGAGATGGCGGTGTCGCGGCACACTGTAGGCGCGCATGCTCTCGTTGCATTCGCAGAAGTGGTAGGCGACATCTGCCTTGCGCCCGGCGCCGGAAACACCACTGCCGCTGGACGCGACAATTTCCTGAGGTTGGATGAGACCATTGCGCAGCAGCGGCACGAGCGGCAGGATGATGCTCGTGGGATAACACCCCGGGGATCCCACGATACGGGCTCTCTCAATTTCGCTGCGGTGCCATTCCGGCATGCCGTACACCGCCTCACGTAGCAATTCAACATCTGCGTGCGGTTTGCCGTAAAACTCTTCATAGACCGCCGGGTCATTGAGACGAAAATCTGCCGAAAGATCGATCACTCTCAGACCTGCCTCCACAAGAGCTCGCCCGTATTCGACCGAAACTCCATGCGGCAGGGCCAGAAAGGCGGCTTCCGCTCCGCTGGCCGCCACGGCAGCTGCATCCGCCGCCGCGAAGTGCAATTCTGCGCCCGGAACCCCTCGGAAGCGTGGGAAGACATCGCTGAGGGCCTTCCCGGCGTACTGGCGCGATGTGGCGCACACCAGTTCCACGCCCGGGTGGAGCAGAAGGATCCGCAGAAGCTCCTGTCCGGTGTATCCGCTCGCGCCTACCACCGCTGTTTTGACCTTTCTCATAGCGCAGCGAGTTTAGCATGAAAAAAATGTGTTGACAACAGCAAAATCAACCACTATACTTCTCCGCCGGAATCCTCTTTGCGGTTCCTTTCCCATCGGGCAGTAGCGCAGTCTGGTAGCGCACTTGCATGGGGTGCAAGGGGTCGTGGGTTCGAATCCCGCTTGCCCGATCGGCTGAGTCATGCGGTTTATCGACTGCATGGCTCGTTTTGTTTACGGGATTCGAACCCACGACCCCGAGTGGGAGCGATGCGGTAGAGCATCGCCCCTGCTGCCGAGCAGGAACCTCTGCGAGGGAAACCGCACAGCGGGCAGCAGGGACGGGTAGAATCCCGCTTGCCCGATCGGCTGAGTCATGCGGTTTATCGACTGCATGGCTCGTTTTGTTTACGGGATTCGAACCCACGACCCCGAGTGGGAGCGATGCGGTAGAGCATCGCCCCTGCTGCCGAGCAGAAACCTCTGCGAGGGAAACTGAATTATTGAGGGAATATGGGGGCACCTCCGAATTCAAACCTTTGGGATGTAAAGGTAAGTATATTTTCACTACTCTGTTCGCGAATTATCGATATAGCGTATCTCGTTGCGAGGATAAACTGTACATCTCTTTTCGAATACGATGTCCAGAAAAAAACATCGCTACGCATTATTTCCCAACGAAAGTATGCTTTCGCGAAATCCAGATTTTGGAAAGGTTCACATTCCCAAAAAAAGAGAGATATATCTTGTAAATAATTCTTTTTGAATTGAATACAAATACGATCCTGTATATCGTATTCGAAAGGAGATATGCTCTAGGCATGAAGAGAGCCGAGATAGTGAAATTGGTGGTGAGTATTGTACTCATCCTTTTTTCCATGTCGGTGATGCCACAAGCGTGGGCGGCGGTGGAAGGAGACATGACCGTACTGCGAGCCGCACATCGTGGGGATGTGAATGCTATGCGTCGCATAGGTAGGCGCATGTATCGTGGGTGCTCCGTTGGAGATCGTTCGACCGGGATACAATGGCTGGAGAAGGCAGCGGGGAAAGGAGATGCGGAAGCCATGTATCTGTTGGGGCTCATTTACGCGGCAAAAAAGAATAGTGAATTAAGCAAAGTGTACCTTGAGAAGGCTTCCAAACTTGGCAATGAAAAAGCGATTGCTTATCTGAGGAAACGAGAGAAAGAACGCGTGCTGGCAGCGTCCAATGGTGAATCAAGCAAGGGTGGAAAAGGGAAGGTAAGTGGCGATAAATCGAGCAAGCCGGAACGAAAAGGGAGCGATGGAGATGAGCTGGCAGGCAAGACTGCTTCTCCTGTTCCTCTTCCAAAGGATCCGCCGAAGGGAGGAATATCTGCACCTGAACTGCATCTCGTTCAGCAGCATTCAACGCAGCAGCAGTACACTTTCCCGACACAAGTTCCCCAGAACGGTACTTCGCTCATGAATTAAAAGTTCGATACCAACTATTTAACAGTGCACAAGCAAAATCTATGAACAGCGAGATAGAAGACGTAGCAGAGAAAGTGATCGATTGGTACTGGCAACATGGCTCCAAACGCAAAGGCGCCTATGCTTTGGGACGTGGTGGTTGGTTGGATTCCGTCAATCGTATTATCGCAAAAAATAAGGCAATAAAATCCTCTCTGGAGGAATATGCTAAACCGACGATGGCCTTATGGGGACCGTCCCAAACAGGTAAATCAACGCTTCTAGCCGAGTTTATAGATCATGGGGTAGATGAAGCCGGAACTGGCAGCGCGTTGAGCTGGGATGGCTCTCCGGCTCGATTTACTGGAGATTTGAAAAAGTGTAAGACCGTGTTAAACCCCTTTAACAATGAATCAGATGGCTCAGGTTGTGTGACACGCTTTCAGCTTGTAGAACAGGTCCGCTTCCCGGAGTATCCGATTGAGATTCGATTTGCAACGGAAATGGAAGTGTTGCTGTCATTGGCAGAGGGATATCTCAGCGAGATGGAAACGAAGAATAGAGATGGAGATACAGTGCAGTTTGGACCGGATAGTTTAGAAGAATGTGTGAGGAAAGTCACTCAGAAGATGTCGGAGCAATGCACAATGGAAGATCCTCATCCGGATCCGAAAGCCTATTCTCTTCTTACCGAACTGCTTGATGTAGTAGAGGTGCTTGTTGACAAGGAGGAGCCACGCTATGCAAATCTTAAAAAAGAGTGGAAGTCGCGGCGGGTCTCAATTCTCAATGAGGACGTTCTTGCAAGTAATGAGAACGCGGTGATAGAATTCGCCGCTGAACTTTTGTGGGATGGTTGGGAGAACATGACCGGGCTCTACAAAAATTTGCGTGAAAGAAGGAGGCAATTGGAGGAACGCTTCCATCATAAAACCGTGTTTTGTAGCATTGAGGTAGCGGCTATCTTGCTCGACATATCCTCCGCTAGTCATTATCATAATCCCGACAACGATAGTGTACGTGAAACCGTTGATTCCTGCCGTGTGAAGGAGCTTCGCGATTCTGCAGGGGAGACGGCGATGGTTATTTATTCTTCAACGACCAAAGAAGAGGGAGGAGAGAAGTTTTTTAAGGACGATGTCGAATTTGCTTTGATACAAAGTCTTGTGTCGCTCATGGTCGTCAAGCTCCGAGATGAGGTTATGAAAAAGGGAAACAAGGAAGTGTATGACTTCCTTAAATTTGCAGATATTGTTGATTTTCCCGGAGTTGCTAATGAATTTAAGTCGGCAAATCTTCTCACCGACCAAAAAATTGCCCTTGAGTATAAAGAGGATGGTAAGCATCCTTTGTACGGTCTCGTTCAGGTTATGAAGAGAGGGAAGACGTCTTCTATTGTTATCAGTAGCTCGCGCAATCTCAATATTGATGTATTCGCTCTGTTACTTCGTTATAACAAGTATCCTGGTCATCCGGAGCAATTATTGGATGGTATTAAAAGCTGGTTCAAATCCATGGGAGTGGAATTGAAATCTGGAAAATTGCCAGCCGGAAGTGGACTGCCGGTGAATCTTATCTTTACGTTTTCCGCTCGGCTAATCAATGACTATGCCTCCCTAGGACGGGGGGGGCTTACAGAGGTTTTTCGCAAATATAATGTGGGGGAGCTATTAGATCCAAAGATAGTTACACCATTCTGTGTGACGTATCCACAATTTAAGGATGGTCGGATTGACGAGCAATACATGGATACGAGGGAGGAAATAATTTGCAAGATCGGGAATGATACAGCGTTCACAAGAATCTTTGGTAATAATAACTTGGAAACCGTGAAGCGTATGTCAGGGTTAGGTGAGGAGGAGAGCCTCGGTGGTCGCTTGTTTTTATTTAGTTCAGTGTTGGAGCAATTGAGAAAGTCGAAAAGAAAGGAAATGTTGGAGCAACAGAAATTGAAGTTGCAGCAGGAGTGGCAGGAGTGCATGAATGAAGCTCTACCGGGGAATGATCTTGTCGCAAAGAGACGAGACGATATTGAGATACTCGTTAAGGCGTTGAAGGGGAAGACTAGCGACGAGGTTCAGCCTACGGCTCAGGACATCCTGAAGTTTCAGAATATTGATCCCAGCCAGCTCAACAGCTTCCCCCGCAAACGTAAGGCGCTGGATGGTAAGTTTTTAAATAGTCAGATCAGCCAGTGGATTGAGGCAGCCAAACGGGAGCCCTTGCAGACGCGAATTGGTTTTGTAAATACTGAGCACCGCTCGCGCATTCTAACATATTTGCGTTCAAGGGTGGATCAGGAGAGTGAGAGTATTACGGAGTTATTTGACGACATCGCAGTATTGCTTGAATCTCGTTCGGGACGCTCGGAGTGTCGGCGTCTGTTTGCTACGTTCATGACCAGTATGCTTTACCCGCAGCACCTCCAACATCGGGCGGTTAAAGATAGTGTCGCCCTGCTGGAAGGAATGGTGAAGGAAGGAACTTCTTCAGATGTGTCTAAGCTCCCCTATTATGTAGCCGTTATTGCTCCTTTTATTGAAACCTTGGAGGAATTAGAGAACAAGGGGGCAGATCAACGAGGGGAGCAGGAGGGAGATAAGGAGCTGCAAGAAATAGTTGGCTAATCAGAAATATTTATATCTTATGGCAGACGCAAAAAATAATGATAAGATGAGAAAGATTGAGTTTCCGGTTTTTCCGAATACCGGACATCATTACCTCTTTGTTCCCTTTGAGAAGGATTGGTTAAGCAAGTACGACAAGGAGCGGTTGCTTATGCGAAGGTGTCAAAGTGACAAGACACCGTGGAGGCGATATGAGGGGAAGGATGCTGTTTCCGGCGAATTGAAGAAGTACACGTGGATAAGGACGCGTTTGGGAGTTGATTCAAATAAGACTCCCGGTATGTGGCTGGCCGTGGAAACCAATGTTGGGACAATTAGAAGGGGAACATTTTACGACAAAAGAGAGGTAACGAAGGGAGATATGCCCGCCTCGGAGGAGGAAAGAATGCATTCTCCATACGCCTATTCAGATATCATGCGAATTTCTGTGGATAGTGACAAAGATTCATATGATGTCCAGTTGAAAGTGCCCAATCCGGGAAACGAGGGTCCTTCCGAACTTCCGGTGGCTACCATAGAGATTGTGTGGCAAAAACAGAATCCGGCGCGTACAGATGTCGATCTTATTGTAGATTTCGGCAATACGCGTACCGTCGTTCTGGCTCTTGAAAATAATAAGGATGCATCGAAAGACGAGCTTCGCAAAGTATGTTTTCCGCTGCCTTTTATTTCACGTGGGCACGAATGCCCCGGGCATAATGTTGATGAAAATAGTGGCGCCCGATTCATCGCAGATTCATGGTTCCTTTTGCAGGAGCCCATATTTGCGGAGCATGATATGCCACTCCCAGGAGAACAGGATCAGCTCCAATTAAGTAAGGAGTACGAGACACAGACTGAAACAAAAACAATTAAGGTCGATGGATGGTTCGGTCCAAAAGAAAAAACTACCGAGGAAACAAAATATTATGTGACGGAGAGAGTTCCGCAAATGTTTGTGGAGATTTCTCCTGTAATCATGGGTGAGGAAGCCGGCGAATTGCTTACAGGTATTGATTTGGAAAAAGGTGAAAATCTTTCTATGAGTTCCCCCAAGCGTTACTTGTGGGACAATGCCCCATGCGGTGGCGTTGATAATGCCGCCTCCGGCATCGGTCCGTGGTGCATGAATCATAACAGGTGGTCCAATAGGAAACGGCGCGACGCTCAGTCTGTCTTAAATGGCCAGATATGTCGCTATATGTACATGGAAGGTGATAACAACTGGGACATTGAGCATCCTCCCTATGAAAATGAGGATATACGAAAACGTCCTACATGTGCGCCTGAGCAACCCACTTACCCACGGAGTATGGCGATGATGTGGTCGGCGTTGTACGTTATAGAATCATCTTTCCGACAAATTACTTCGTATAGCTGGAGGAAGGGAAACAGTGAATTTAGCAGTCGCCGTCTGCGATCTGTCAATGTCACTTTCCCCTCCGGTTGGACCGCCACTGAGCGTGAAAGCTACAAACGTGCATGGGAGCAAGCTGTTAATATCTTTACCTTGTCCCATCTGGACTCTCGCAAGGACGTTTCTCTGGCTGACGCACAAGACGCTCGCCCGCGCATACAGCTGGAGTTGGACGAGGCTGTTGCTTCTCAGTTGCCCTTCATTCATTCCGAAGTAAGACGTTTGCAGGGTGCTAATGCATGGATTAAGCTGTATGGTCGCCCCGATGGCACAGGGAAGCATCGGATACGTGTGATGACAGTAGATATAGGAGGCGGAACGATGGATTCCTCAATTGTTGAGTACAGGAACAGTGCTTCGGGCTCGCAGGTTGCCTTGAGATACAAGATTTTGTTCAGGGATTGTAATTCCTTTGCAGGCGATAAAGTTGTCCTCGGCATTATTCAGAGGGTGTTGCTCCCCTCAATACTTGAGGCAAAAGGCATAGATGAGGATGATGAGATTGCGGAGAAATTTATATCCATTCTAGGTGCGTCACGGGTCATGCAGAAGGATCGATCGAAGTGGCAACGAATCACCAAAATGTTCTTTGTGCCCATGGTGAGGTCATGGTTAAGTGATGTGGCAAATTGCAAAAATGGCATATACCGGGACGGGGAGACAGGTGAGGAATTTCGTAAGGTCGGAGATATTGCCGATGAAACGGCGGTCAACGAGTTTAATGCCTACCTGAAAGAGGGTGGGCTCGATTCGAACTTTGTACAGCCTGATGACAAACTGAAGTATGACCCTGAGAAAATTAATCAGTGTATATACGACGGTTTGGAAGACGGCATGGCTCCGCTCGGTAAGTTTGTTGCATCCTATGATGTCGACGTCGTGACTTTGAGTGGGAAAATATCTGAAATGCCTAAGGTGCAGGAAATGTTGCGTGAAGCATTGCCAATTTGCGCACAGCGCGTTATTCCCATGAAAGATTATGTGGCGGGCGACTGGTACCCCATGAGTAATGACGGGAAAATATCTGATGCAAAGACCGTGACGGCAGTCGGCGCGGCTCTGTTTGTTGCAGGACGAAATGGTCTCATCAATGATTGGCATCTTAGGGAGGAGTCAAGGGGTAACGATGGGGATAGTCGCGAAGCAGGAATAAATGCAACTCGCAACTACTGGGGAGTTATGAAGCGTGGAGGGAAGGGAGTGACTTACGGCTTTTCCGGGGCTCCATTCCTCTCTCGGGATATGGAAGATAATGGAAATGAGGAGTTTATGGATGGTGATGGAGTGCCCCACAAGGGTGCGGAGGTAATGGTTGATACGTACATTGGTCGAGCCAAGTACAATACGAGAGATGCTCGCGTCGAGCAACAATACTATTTTAAGTGGATCGGCAAAGATCAGAAAACCGGAGAACCACGCAAACGGCCGGATTCTCCCCTAGCGGTTGTGTTTAAACGGGGTGAAGGGGAGGATGACAGTATCGAGATTGAGTCCGTAGAGGCGACAAATCCGGATGAGGATGGGGCGATCGGGGTAGACGATGTGCGGCTTGAGCTTTGCACATTGCCTCGGGAGGGCTTCTGGATGGATGAGTGCAAATTTGAAGTTGATTTTGGAAATGATTAATAGCATGCCATGAAAGAATTAGGAGATTTTGAACAGGACGATACCCCTATAACGAAGCAGGAGTTCTTCGGCGCATTAAATGCGCTAGAGGAGCGGCTCAGTGCGAAGATAAGCGAAATAGGGGGAGGGGATATGGCAGTGGGGAGCACGGCTCCTACTGTGAGGAACGACTCTTCGGACGAACGTGAGATGAAGTCCAAGGGAGGTTCGAGATGGTATCATTTCGGTTCGAACGCTCACGTTGAAAAAGACAGGGATAAGCAGAAAAACGCTGAGACTGAGGAGTTGGCTGAACTCAAAAGCAAGCTCGAAGAACTTCAAAAAACACTTCAGGAGAGCGTAAAGGCGCTTGATGAGAAAGAGCGAAATATTGGAATTCTGAAGGAGCAAATTTGCCGGCTGGAAAATGAAAAACGCGAACTAGCAGATCAAAAATTACAAATTGAAGGGGAGTATAAAGCTCGTGAGCAAAAACTCCTCTCAACTATCGAGCGTACTAAGGAAGCGTGTGAAAAACAAGAAGAGGAAACGCAAAAAGAACGAGCAGCGAAGGAGGAAGCAAACAAACAAGTCGATCGTCTCCAGCGTGAATGGGAACAAGCAAAAGAACAAATTCAGAATTTGAGGCGAGATCTGGAAGGGGTAAAATCCCTTCGGGACCGTATTTGGCCTTCCTTTTTAAGAGAAATAGAAGGTTTGGCGCCCTTTGCCGAAGAGTGGAGCAATGAGCTCGTAGCGGAACGCCAGGATAAGGACTTGATTTTCATGTTTGCTAATATTTTCACATGGTCCTGCGCCTTTGCGATTGAAAAAGATGGAGAGGGAGATGACAGTACGGAGTTGACGGCTACGACTGCTCTTTGGAATTTTAGCCGTGCTTTGCTTCGTTGGTTGTATGCTCATGGTAAAACGAGCGAAGAGGCTTTTCTAATTATAAGCAAACTATCCGAGGCAGTTAATAGCGTGATGCAGGGGGGACGCTACATGACAGAGGTGCCAACGCTGGACTCTCCCTTTTCCTCCAAAAACATGGATTATTCTGCGGACGGTTCATCCGTTGGTAGCGTTGCGGCGATTGTCGCATGGGGGATACGAAGCACTTCAAGCAATATCTGCAAGAAGAAATCTATTGTTAAACTAACCAATTAACTAACAATGAGCATTAAACGCATACCTGGCAAAGGTCTTCTCATAGAGATGGGAGATTATATTCGGCTGCGCGCGAGCATGGGCGGTTCGGATTTTTGGTATCCGGATTACCAGAAAATTTTGCTTGAAAAATTCAAGCCTTTTCTCCCTCGCATGGAGTACAATCCGACAGATAACACGGTCACGGCAAGTATTGTTGAGAATGGGGAAGAGCTCTTAAGTTCGAGTACGAGTGATAAGATTCCTGAGAAAGAGTTGAAAAAATTTAAGGCTCTTTTGAAACAAATCCAGGAAGAAGTTGAGCAAGAAGGAACGGATCCCGACATTAAGCGTGTGATAAAGGCTTTCCGCCTACCGGATCCCGGCAAGGCTCCGGAGCTGTATCGAGTGTATGGTAAGCGGCGATTGGCTATCATTTGGGGATTGGAGAAGCAAGTGGAATCCTCCATACCGGTCATTGGTGGGGAAATTGTCAAAACCTTGACTACGATCTCAGATAAGAAAGGTGGTGCGTTCAAGTGGCTTTGCTGCGGTGCCATTGTAGCGGCTATCGCGGCTCTTGTTTGGTGGGCTTCGCCATTTGATGAAACGGAACCTCCCACTCAAGAGGGGGCGGTGATTACTGTGCCGGTTGATTCGGCTATTGACAACTTGGCAAAACAGGTGATCTATAAGGTGCTTATATCAAAGAATGGGCAGCCTGTCGGAACCGCAACGGCGTTTGCTGCCTCGGCTGATGGCATATTAGTCACTAATGCACATGTAGCAAAAGAGTTTGGTTCCGAAGGAGTGAAATATCAAGTTGAATCAACGAGCGGCAAACGTTATCCTGTCGAAAAAGTGACACACAGCAATGTGGAAGATGACGTAGCTCTGCTTAAGATTCCCGCCAACTCTATCCCATATTTGAAGTTACGCACGGAGCAAAAGCCTCGCCGCGGTGAGTACGTGTACATTCCCGGCTACCCTCTTGGAGCTTCCTCCTATTTCTTAGCGACCGGGAAAGTCACGTCCGTGGATGATAAAGGGAATGGGCATGCTTTCTTCCACGATGCGGCTGTAAGTCCGGGGTCGAGCGGAAGTCCTGTTGTAGATACCCATGGACAGGCGGTCGGTGTTGTGATAGGGAATATATCGGATAAAGAAAAACAGGCGCAGAGATTGAATTTTGCTGTGTGGGTGGGGGTGCTGAAGAACGCTCCTATACAGCAGCCAAGTACAGGTCACCTCGTTTTGCCTGAAAATGTCGAAACCAAGGAGATTCCAACCACGACGGAATCGACGGATCAATCAGACCCGGATGAACCGACAGGGAAAGGGCCTGCCGGAGGTCCAACTACTTCGTCAACCGGTGATCCAACCACGACGGAATCGACGGATCAATCAGACCCGGATGAACCGACAGGGAAAGGGCCTGCCGGAGGTCCAACTACTTCGTCAACCGGAGGTCCAACCACGACGGAACCGGCGGATCCATCAGACCCGGATGAACTGACAGGGAAAGGGCCTGCCGGAGGTCCAACTACTTCGTCAACCGGTGATCCAACCACGACGGAATCGACGGATCAATCAGACCCGGATGAACCGACAGGGAAAGGGCCTGCCGGAGGTCCAACTACTTCGTCAACCGGAGGTCCAACCACGACGGAACCGGCGGATCCATCAGACCCGGATGAACTGACAGGGAAAGGGCCTGCCGGAGGTCCAACCACGACGGAACCGACGGGTCAATCAGACTCGGATGAACCGAGAGGGAAAGGTCTTACCGGTGATCCAACCACTTCGTCAACCGGTGGTACAACCGAGCCAGTCTCAACCACGCTGGGAGTGCCGGATCGATCGAATCCGGTTGGAACACCAATGAAGGGGAGGACCGTATCTGTTGAGCTGCCTGACGATATTCGTATTGAAGCGCGTGTTCTGACAGAGAAACAGGATGCTCAAGGGAGATTTCGCGTTCGTGTGCATGTTGAAGCTCCTGATTTTAAGGGAGGTACAATTAAAGGGAAAGAAATTGATAGCAACAGAAATGTGGAGATACTCATTGACCAAAACGGTGAGGAAATTCCCTATGAAATCTATCGCTGGAACTCTAAGTATCCCACCACGGGCGGCTGCCGCATCAATGTGAATTAGCCGTCGCTCTCTGTGTTTTCTGTATGAACAGCACAGGACACAACAATGGCATTTACCTCATTAGCAACAGACCGGAGTCGTGTTTGCCACGGCTCCGGTCGGATTGCTTTTCCCGCTCAGAGAGGCATTCGGAAGCGGTAAGCATCGCGCCATACCGTGCTTTGACATATGGGTTCTATTCTTGTGGCGATAAAAAATGAATGATCTCAAAGAGCTTGTTGTCGGTCTGTACAACAGAGATGAATTGACGAAGGAGCAGGTCATTGCTCGTGTGGTGAATGAAGGGGTATCTGCTCAGGTCGCAACGCAGTACGTAGAAGAGGTATATAGGAGACTTTCTTTGGGAAGTTCTCCTGATGATTTGCCTGAGATTGTATCGGAGCCTCCGTCCAATGCACAGGGTCCTTCGGAGATTCCCCCTCAGCTGTCTCTAGGGGACCCTCCACCCCCACCCCCTCCCCCTGAGCCGGAGCCAAAACCGAAACCGGGGAAGAGATTATTAGTGCTGTTAGCCATTGTTGCGGTATGTGTGCTGGTTGGTGTGTTAGGGGTAATGGTAAGTAATATCCCCAGCGAAGATAAGTCAAAAGGGTTATCTACCACCAATACGAAGGAAGGGAAACAAGAGAACGAACTTGATTCTTTGCGTAAAGCAGCGGAGCAGGGAAATGCGGATGCACAATATAAGGTGGGCGTGTGCTATGCGAACGGTGATGGGGTGAACAAGGATATGGCGGAGGCGGTGAAGTGGTTTCGCAAAGCGGCGGAGCAGGGGAATGCGGGTGCGCAGTGTAACCTTGGCTTGTGTTATGAGAGAGGCGATGGAGTGAGCACGAACATGGCGGAGGCGGTAAAGTGGTATCGCAAAGCGGCGGAGCAGGGAAATGCAGATGCGCAGTATTGCCTTGGCTGGTGTTATGCGAACGGCAAAGGAGTGAGTACGGACATGACGGAGGCGGTGAAGTGGTGGTGCATGGCGGCGGAGCAAGGGAGTGCGAATGCGCAGTTTTGGCTTGGCTCGTGCTATGAAGACGGCGATGGTGTGACGAAGGATGTCGCAGAGGCGGTAAAGTGGTATCGCAAGGCAGCGGAGCAGGGGCATGCGGAGGCGCAGTTTGCTCTTAGTGCGTGCTATGTGATCGGCAAGGGAGTAAACAAAGACGTGACGGAGGCGGTGAAGTGGTGTCGCAAGGCAGCGGAGCAGGGGTATGCGGCGGCGCAGTTTAACCTTGGCTGGTGCTATGAAGCCGGCGATGGTGTGACGAAGGATGTCGCAGAGGCGGTAAAGTGGTATCGCAAAGCGGCGGAACAAGGGAATGCGGCGGCGCAGTATGCTCTTGGCATGTGTTATGCGAACGGCGATGGGGTGAGCAAGGATATGACGGAGGCTGAGAAGTGGTATCGCCTTGCGGCAGAGCAAGGGAATGTAGAGGCGCAGTCTGCTCTTCGTGAAATTGCAAATAATCCCCCTCGCAAGGATGAGTCGAAAAAACAACCTCCCCAATCCTCTCAAAATATAGAGGAAGGGAAACAAGAAAACGAACTCGATTCTTTGCGTAAAGCGGCGATTCAGGGAGATGGGAGTGCACAGAAAGAACTCGGCGATCGCTACTACTCCGGCGATGGTGTTTCTCAGGACATAGCGGAGGCTGTGAAGTGGTACCGTGCGGCAGCGGAACTAGGGGATGCAGGGGCTCAGTGGACGCTCGGTTGCTGCTATCAGCACGGCTTGGGAGTCAACAAAGATCTCGTTGAGGCGGTGAAATGGTACCGTGCGGCAGCGGAGCAAGGTAGTGCTCTGGCTCAGTGTAACCTTGGCAACTGCTATTACAACGGCGAGGGGGTGAGCAAAGATATGGCTCAGGCGGTGAAATGGTACCGTGCGGCGGCGGAGCAAGGAAACGCTCTGGCTCAGTGTAACCTTGGCAATTGTTATTATTATGGCAAAGGGGTGGGCAGAGATATGACTCAGGCGGTGAAATGGTACTGGGCTGCGGCAGAACAGGGAAATACGCTGGCACAGAATAATCTCGGCAATTGCTATTATCACGGTAGAGGAATGAGCAAAGATATGACTCAGGCGGTGAAGTGGTACCGGACTGCGGCAGATCGAGGGGAGCCTTTAGCACAGTGTAATCTCGGCAATTGTTATTTTCTTGGCTTCGGCGTGAGAAAGGATTTGAAAAAAGCGATGGAGTGGTACCGCCTGGCTGCGAATCAGGGGAACAAGATAGCGCAAGAAAACCTCGGCAAATGTCGCGTGTCCAACAGAGGTGTTTTCGAGAATAGTGCGGAATCGTCGGAAACGGAGTCAAAGGACGATGTACGGGAAAGGTCCGGCAGTAGGAGTTCCCTAAATGCCTTTGACGAAATTCGTATTTCCTGCGTGAATTTTGATCGGACTCCTATAACTGATGTGATAGATTTTTTGCGTGGTGAGCTCGAGAAGGTGAATAAAGGAGTCAATATTATATATGACCCATCTCAGGGAACATCTGGAAGTCGTACCGTCGCAGAGCCCGAAGTAACGGTCTCATTCTCGGACTTGTCCCTGCGCGAAGTATTGGATGGCGTGTGTGAAATGACCGGTTGCACTTACAAGGAGAAGGGGCGGACCATCTACATTTATCAATCGAAATAAAATTCCCGATTATGAAAGAAGAAAGGATGAGTAGGTCTCAAATACAAAATCTAATCGATTATGTGGTCAAATCGATTAGAGAGGAAAAGTTGACACAGGAAGAAATCATTTCTTATGTGAAAAATAACGGAGTGGGAAGCTCAAACGCCTCATGGATTGTACATGAAGTCAATAGGAAAATATTTTATGGGGACGATGAAACTGATTGGGACAAGTTGACGGACGAAGCATATGGACGGTTGAGTAAAGAATGTTCGTCTACGGATGAGCCGGGTGATGTATCTCCTGATGTCGTGGATAAGGGCAAAGAGGAAAACCAAAATACGAATGCAACGGATAAGGATGAAACTGCTCGTAAGCAAGCTGAGGAAGAGTACGTCCGTAAAATGGACGAGTATAACCGTCAAGTGGAGGAGTACAATCGCTATCAGGAGCCAGCCGAGAAAGTAAAAGATGAAGTTGAAGAAACAGCTTCTCCTGTTAAATCAATTGAAGTATCTAAGTCAGGATTCTTTTCCGGGCGTATGAGCCGTGGAAGCTATTGGATGCGTTGGATATTTTTAGCGTTATCATTTGGATTTTTGATTTTTTTCCTTGTGAGTACTAAATCGAACAAGGATATGGTGGCTTTATTTTTGTTTGGGTCATTTATCGTATTAAGCATTGTCCTTGGAATTAGATGGACTACACGTCGCTTACATGATACAGGGTTAAGCGGATGGTGGCAGCTTTTTGGACAGTTTTTTGCAGGCGCTTCTTGTGCGCTGCTGAACGAAACGAAAGTTGCAGAAGAGAATCTCATTCTCGGGATAATTTTTGCAATCTTTACGTTTTATTATCTGTATAGGCTGTTCTTGCGAGATAGTCAACCGGGAACAAACAAATACGGTCCTAATCCAAAAGAGATTAAAGGAAGGTAAGTAGGCGGCTATGTTTTGGGTTGCGGGAAAAACTGTAGTAAGGCAGACGATATTTTTTCTTATCATTACCCAAGTGTATTTAATTATGCCTTTCTTGAAAACGAACTGATTGAGAACTTGGCAGAAAGTAAGGCGAAATCAAAATGGATCGAAAAATAGGGACAGATAGAAAGGAAAGCGTTGGCAAGTATTATTACAGGGTAGGAGAGAAAACCTGTGGACCCGTGGATGCGGAATTGCTCAAGCAAAGGCGCTACGCTGGGGAGTTGCCGGAGGAGACGCTTTTCTGGAAAGCGGGGATGACGGGCTGGCGTTTTTACCGCTCTGTGTTTGATTTCCGCGCAGTGGTGGGTCGCGTGGTGAGCCTCCTTTCAGGTGTCCAGGATTCCGGAGTGGAGTGGAAGGGCTTTTTCTCCCAGGTGTGGAGAAGACACACGTGGACCGAGTTGCGTGAAGTGTTTTGTGCGGAGACGGAGCCGGGAGGTTTGCCCTTGCCGCGTGTCAATATATCCTCCCCGAAACCCAGGGCAAACGCATTAGAAAATTGGATTCATTTTAAGGAAGGAGACAAGTGGTTCATTTATGCTCTAATTCGTTGCCAAACAATATGTCATCGAGTATATCTGTATCCCACGTTGCCCTCAGTCTCAGCCTCTGGAGTGGCACTTTCAGTCCCTCATGACGGGCCTTGTACTGTTTGAT
>CANQJI010000009.1 GCA_947624205.1 uncultured Akkermansia sp.
CCTGGCGGCGCCCGGTGGCAGGCGGGGCCTGCCTATGTCGATGGACGAAGTACGACGGTGGCACCTAGCGGTGCCTATGTACGATGGACGATGTACGAAGTACGATTTAGGGAGTTCGCGCGCCTACGGCGCGGGTGTGGCGCTTGGCGGCGCTTATGTGAGATTAATGATTTAGAAATTATGGATAAGGTGACGATGGAGAAGAGGATGCGGCGGTTTGGGATAGATGTGGCGAGGATGTGCCGGAAGAAGGGGCTGCGGCATCCGGTTGATGAGGTGCTGGTCAAGCAGTTGGTGCGCTGCGCGACATCCGTGTGCGCCAATTACCGCGCAGCCTGCCACGGGAAGAGTCGCGCCGATTTCCATGCGAAGATTAAGATCTGCGAGGAGGAGTCCGATGAGTGTGAATACTGGCTCGATGTGGTTGAGGAGATAGGTCTTTTCGGTGAAGAAGAGGTGGCGCCTTTGCGCGCCGAGGCGCACGAGCTTGCTTCGATTTTGTCCGTCACCGCGCGATCTTCGGCAAAATGAAACGACGGTGGCAGGCGGAGCCTGCCTATGTACGATTTACGAAGTACGATGTACGATTTGGGGAGTTCCCGCGCTTGCGCGCGAGTTGATTGCTTGTCGGCGTGATTTATGATGCGTATAGATGATAATATCAGTCAACAAGAGGGTTTTCTTTTCTCCGAGGATTTTATTGGGGAGGGAGGAAGAAATCGGCGGCTTCGGGCCAGTAGGATTGGAGTTCGCGGAGCATGTCCGGCATCCAGGGTTGAAGAAAGAAAGAGTAGAGCTGGGAGCAGAGGAGGATGAGGATGACAAAGAGGACGAGGCGCAGGGGGGAGCGTTGTTCCGGATGCGTCTGAACGGGGATGATGCCGGTGAAGATGTCCCAGGAGGTGAGGTGTCGTTTTTTGAGGGAGTAGAGGGTGAGGGGCAGGGTGAAGAGGGCCAGGATAGGCTGCATGCAGCCCATGCCTATCACGATAGCCAGGAGGCTGCGGACGAGGGCACGGATGAAGGGGATGCGCGAGGGAGGGAAGAAGGCGATGCCGAAGAAGGCCTTGCCGGGAGTGGGGAGGCGGAGCTTGACGAGGAGGGCCTCCAGCAGGATCATGGGCAACCAGAAAAGGAGGTTGCCGGGCTGGAGATAAAGCGAGAACGGCACGTGGAAGAAGTAACAGAGGCCCGTCACTGCCACGACGTAGAGGTGGCAATCCACCAGGCGAGCCATGAAGCGATCTGATGGGCGGGGCAGGCAGAGACCGAGGCGGGGCAGGGCTTGCTGCTGCGAGGAAGGATCTGCAGCCGCAGCGGCGGCGGAGGAGGCAGCTTGCCGAGGGGCGGCCGGGGCATCGGATTCGGATTCATCCTCTTCCACGTCCTTTTTGAAAAAAGCGGCAAGGGCGGGAAGCTCACGAGCGGGGAGCCAGCCGGAGCAGCCGGAATGCCAGCAGAGGGTATCCGGCGAAATGTCGCCGACCTCGAGCATGCTGATGAAGTCGGACACCGCGACGGGGCCCCGTTTCTTGCCGTCAACTATCCAGTAGATGTACATGGGTCAATTGGAGCGGAGGGCTTTGGCAGGATCCTGCCGGGAGATGAAAAGAGCGGGAATCGTGGCGGCGATGATGACCATGATGAAGGCGCGGAAGGCCTGCCAGAAGAAGGTGGAGGGGGTGTAGGCGGCGGGGAGAGTGATGCCGTGCGCCTCCATGGGGAAGGGATCCAGATTGACCGCGGCGAGGGCCGACTGGATTTCGAGGCGGAAATGGAGCACAAGCAAGGCGAAAACGACGCCGAGCAGAGCGCCTGCCAGACCGATGATAATGCCCTGCCAGGTGAAGATAGCCATGATTTTGACCGGGGTGGCGCCGAGGGCCTGGAGGACGGCGATCTCGCGGCGGCGCTGCAGGCTGACGGTGAACATGACAGCCATGATGCAGAAACTGGCGATGAGCGAGATGATGGAGAGGACAAAACTCATCATGATGCGCTCGTTGGCGATGAGCTTGTACCACTGCTCGAAACTCTTCGTCCACGGCAGGACGATCCACTCACGGGGGAGGGAGGCGGCGGTTTCCTCCTCCCGGAAGCGGGGGAGAAGATCCATGATACGCCGGAGGGAGTCGCCACACTCATGCGGATTGTCCACGCGCACGCAGATGCCCATCACCTCGTCGTCCCCGCCCTGATTGTAGCCGTTGATCTCCTGAGCGATGGGGAGGGGCAGGTAGACGCCGGGGCCGGGCATATTCTCCGGGGGCTGGTAAATGCCGACGACGGCGAGATCCATGGGCATCACCATCCTGTTGATTTCCTTGACGGCTTTGCCATCCTCGCGATCACGATCCAGGGCGGCAAGCTCATTGGCGCGAGCGAGCCAGCGGGCTTTCTCCGGCGCCGAGAAGGGCTGCTGAGCCAGGTGGTCGGCAGCATCCGCGCAGAATTCCTGCAGGGCTTTTTTCTCGCTGCTGCGCAGTTTGTTCTCCACCAGGAGATGGTTCATGCGATCCACCAGCGCCGTCAGTTTCTCCGGCGCTACGATGCTGCCGCCTTCCTCCGCAGGGGAGCTACCCTCAAACAGGGAGGGCAGGGCGCTCATGAGCTCCTTATCCTCATGGGTTTGGAGAGGGAGCTGGATCAGCGAATACACCGCCGCTATCTCGTCCTGGCTGCCCATGGGGATGAGGTGCAGCTTGTCGCCTACCCCCAGGTTGAGCGACTGGGCGAGGCGCAGGGAGATCACGCATTCCTGATCCAGACCGGCGCCGAAATCGAAAGAGCCTTGCTTGAGCATAGGCTGCAGCGGCTTCAACTGGGCGTCATTTCCCGGCTGAAGGGCTGAGAAACGAGCCATGGAGCGGGAAGCATCGCCGGAGACAAAGGCATCTCCCTCGATCTGCGGGTAAGCGCAAGTGACGCCGGGGATGGCCTGAATCTTCTGCAACAGGTCGTTCCAGTGGGTTTCTGATTCACCAAGGGCAATGCGCTGCGAGTCGTCGTAGAGGCATACCTCGAAGTGGGGCGTGAAGGCGAGAGTGCGCGCTTCCATTTCCTCCTGCAGGCCTTCCATCACGCTGAGCACCACGATGAGCACCATCACCCCCAAGGCCACGCCCAGCAGGCAGATCAGCGTGATGATCGAGAAAAATGTGCGCAGCGGGTTGAGGTACCTCACCGCAAGCATCAGACTCAGGTTGCGTCTCAGAAATTTCATGCGTGTTAGTGCGGGAGAGTATGACTGAATTGGCGACGATTGGCAAGACGTTTTTCGCGCTGTACGACGGTGGCAGACAGGGTCTGCCTATGTACGATGTACGAAGTACGATGTACGATTTGGGGAGTTCCCGCGCTTGCGCGCGAATTTTGCGAAGAGCGCTGGTTGTCATGATTTTTGATGCGTATAGGCGGTAATTTCAGTCAATAAGGGCATCTCCTTGTTGGTTAACTTCTCGTCAAATGCGTTTGCTCTGATCTTGACATCAAGTGGCTTGAGGGTGTAAGATGGAGAGGAAAGATATGAAGACACTTGTTGCTTATTTCTCACCTGGCGGGACGACGGCGCGCGTGGCGCGTGCGATTGCGGAAGTTGTCGGAGCTGATACGCAGGAGATTGTGCCTGCGGTGCCGTACACGGCCGCTGATTTGGATTGGCAGGACAAGGGGGCGCGCAGCACGGTTGAGATGCACGATCCTGCGAGTCGTCCTGCACTGGCGAAAGCAGCGGCAGTGGACGGGTATGAGCAGGTATTGCTGGGTTTCCCCATCTGGTGGTACATAGCCCCGACCATTATCAACAGCTATTTGGAGAGCGCAGATTTTTCCGGGAAGCATATCGTGCTTTTTGCTACTTCCGGGATGAGCGGGTTCGGCGAGGCGGCACGCGGGCTTGAGCCGAGCTGTCCGGGCGCGAGGATTACGGAGGGCAAGGTGTTTCACGGAGTGCCATCGCGCGCGGAATTGGAGCAGTGGCTCGCGAAGTTATCATCCTCTTCTTCAACCACAGACTAACACACAACCATGATCAAACGAATCATCACATTCTGCATAGGACTCATCATACTCGGCGGCACCGTTCAGGCGCAGGGCACTTCCTCCCCCGAGGCGGCAGGGAAGAAAGTACTCGTCGCTTATTTTTCTGCCACAGGTACCACGGCCGCGGCAGCGAAAGAACTGGCCGCAGCGAAGGGCGGCACGCTGTACGCCATCACGCCTGCACAGCCATACAGCGAGGCAGATTTGGACTGGCGCGACAAGAAATCCCGCTGCTACGTGGAGATGCATAATTCAGCATCGCGCCCGGCGCTGAAGGGGGGCGTGACGAACATGGCTGAGTATGACACCGTCTTCATCGGGTTTCCGATTTGGTGGAACACTTACCCGAGCATCATCGCCACCTTCATTGAGGCGCACGATTTGAAAGGGAAGAAGCTCATTCCCTTCGCGACATCCGGCGGCAGCGGTATTTCCAACAGTGAAGCGATGCTCAAGAGAGCGTATCCGACGCTGGAATGGAAGCCCGGCATGCTGCTCAACGGAGTGAAAACGCATTAGAAAGGAGGGGGCGCCTGGCGGCGCCTATGTACGATGTACGATTTTCGATGTACGATTTGGGGAGTTCGCGCGCTTGCGCGCGAGGTTGGCGAAGCAAGTGCGGAGCGGAATTGAGGAACGCCACGCGGACTTAAAGGGAAAGCGGCGGGAAGGCGGTGGCGGCGGATGCCGCCTATGTACGACGGTGGCGCTTAGCAGCGCCTATGTACGATGGACGAAGTACGATGTGCGATTTGGGGAGTTCCCGCGCTTGCGCGCGAGGGGGGGATTTGAGGGAATGATTTTGCTGGCGCTTTTTTATTCTACTTCCTCCGCGATGTCTTCGTCCGGCAGGTTGTCCGGGTCTTCGGTGGGGGCGTCGTCGGGTATTTCATCGGCGGAATCTTCGGCAAGGGGGTCGTGCTTTGAGCAGAGGGGGCGGGGCTTGGTGAAGTCCGTCATAGTTTCTGTGTAGGCGCAGCCCTGGTATTCGCAACCGGAGTGCGCGACCATACCCGTATCCCGGCAGAGGCGGATGCCCTTTGTGCGGGCGCCGGCGGCAGTGGTGCGGATGGGGCCCATGGGATAACCACGGGCGGCAGCGCACTTCATGATACCCACCCAGAGGGGCAGGGCCACAGTGCCGCCGTAGGCCTTGTCTGCGATGGTGGTGGGGCGATCGAAGCCTACCCATACGGCGCTGGTGAGATCGGAAGTGAAGCCGCAAAACCAGGCGTTTTTGTAAGCATTCGTGGTGCCTGTTTTACCGCCGCTGGGGGCAGTGAAACCCAGGCGGGCCATACTTCCTGCCGTGCCGCCGGGCTTGGTGATCTGCTGCAGGATGGAGGAGATGGCATTCGCCGAACGAGTTGTGAGCACGCGGCGCACGGCGGCGGGATTGCGCCAGAGAACATGCCCCGTGGAATCCGTGATGCTCTGGATGATGAAGGGAGTGGGGCGCACACCGCCGTTGGCAAACAGAGTGAAGGCGGACGCCACCTCCAGCGGGGAAGCCTCCCACGTGCCGAGGTAGATGGTGGGGCCCGGTTTTTTTGCGGTCTTAGGGAAGCCGGCCATGAGGGCGGTGTTGATCACATTGTTGAGACCGGCGCGGTTGCCCACGCGCACCGACATGGTGTTGCGGCTCTTCAGCAGCCCCCAGCCGGCGGGATGGATACCAGTGAAGCGACCATCCGAATTTCCCGGATACCACCCGCGCGCGCCGGCGATTTCTCCGGGGTGAATGCGGTCATCGGAGACGGGCGTTTGCGGACCCCCACCGCGCTCGAAAAACGTGGCGTACACCAGAGGCTTGAAGATGGAACCGACCTGGCGGCGGCTCTGCACGGCGCGGTTCAGGGGGGATTCCTTACTATCCCGCCCGCCCACCACGGCGAGCAGGGCGCCCGTGGCGTTATCAATGACGACGCAGGCGGCCTGGATATACTGAGGGCGCGGGGCGCGGTCGATCTCCTCCGGGGGGATATTGGCGAGAATGGCGCGGTATTGCTGGCGGGTCTGGTGCTTGTACTTCTTGTTTTTTTCAAACATCTCCACCAGACGCGCATCGAGCTCGTGCATCACGTCATCCTGCAGATCGACATCGAGCGTGGTGCGCACGACGAGACCGCCGGAGTAGAGGGCATCTTCCTTGACGTGCTGCTGCCGGGAATCGAGCATATCGAGGATATGGCCCACCTCACTGCGGATGAGATCGAGGGCGTAGTTTTCCAGGCCGCGAAGCTCCGGGCGCTGTGTTTTGACGGGCTCTGCGAGGGCGGCGTGGTACTCATTGCGCGTGATGTGTCCGTTCTCGAAGAGGAGCTTGAGAACCTTGTCGCGCTGGATGCGGGCGGCGTTCGGATTGCGGATGGGCGAGAACTCATTGGGGCTGCAAACGATGCCCGCCAGGAGGGCCGATTCACCGATGGTGAGCTCGCGCGGCTGCTTGTTGAAGTATCCCTTCGCCGCCTGCTTGAGCCCCAGGAAAGTGTGGCCCCAGAAAATGCGGTTGATATAGCAGGTGAGGATGGTTTTCTTATCGTAGGTCGCCTCGATACGCCGAGCGAGCGCCATCTCCGTGAGCTTGGCATCCATATTGCGCTCGCGGTGGTTGTAAGTATTTTTGGCGAGCTGCATAGTGAGAGTGGAGGCGCCCTGCGTGGTGCGGTGGTGTTTGAAGACCTGAGCGACGGCGCGCATGAGGCCGCGGGGATCGATACCGCCGTGCGTCCAGAACGAGCGATCCTCCTGCATGATGAGGGCCCAGATGAAATAGTCCGGCACCTCGGCTTCCAAGTCGTCGATACTCCGGCGGTTCTCGCCATGCAGGGTGCCGATTTCATTGCCCTTGCGATCCAGCACGATGGTGCGCTCCGGCATGCGCAGGATCTGGGTGATATCGTAGCGCTCCGCCTTGATGCCATACACGACTGCCAGCAGAGCCGCGAAGACGCCGCCCACGAAAGAAAAGCTGATGATGATGCGCAGGAGCTTCGGGAGGGCGCGAGTGAGGAAATAGACGAAGCGGAAGGGCAGGGTGATGATGAGCCAGAGGGCCTTCCAGACGCTCATGCCCTTGCGCGGGGGCAGGCGGAACTCCTGCAGCGGATTGACTTCCGGCTGCGTATGGCGGGTGTATTGGCGGGGCGGGAGAGGACTGCCGAAGGGGCTTTCTTCGTACTCCGCGCGATAGGGGGGGGGGGGGGGGGGGGGCTCTTCATCCTCCGGGGAGATATCCGGCAACTCGACACGCACTCGCGCCCGCGGTTCGGCCTGACCAAGGTCCCCTTCATCGGGTTGCGGCTGGTCCGGTTTGTAGCGCATGCGGGGGAGGGAGAGAGGGGATTTAACTATCCTGCGCGCCCTCGGCGAAGAGTTCGTAGGCGATCGAATCTGCGATTGTGACCTCGGCAAAAGTTCCGACGGGCAGGGAGGGATCCACATGGACGGCGCCGTCCACATCCGGAGCATCCCACGGGCCGCGGGCAATGCCGGGAGAATCTACCAGCACACGCATGACACGCCCGACGCAAGCCTGGCCAATCTCATCCGCATTCGCTGCGAGCAGCATATTCAGCTCATTGGTGCGGCGGGTGCGGGTGGCATGATGCACCTGGGGGGACATCTTTGCGGCGAGGGTATCTTCTTCCCGCGAGTAGGGGAAGACGCCGGCGCGCTCAAAGCGGAACTCCTTCACGAACGCGCAGAGTTCTGCATGATCCTCTTCTGACTCGCCCGGAAGACCGCTGATAAAAGTACTGCGCAGACCGATGCCCGGGACCATCTCACGCAGTTTGTGCAGGAGAGCCTTGATCTGCGCCGGAGACGTCCGCCGCCGTTGTTCCTCGAGGATGCGGGCCGAGATGTGTTGCAGGGGGATATCCACGTACTTGACGACCTTGTCGCACTGAGCGAAGGTGCGGATGAGGGAATCGTTCCAATACGCGGGATGGGTGTAGAGAACACGCAGCCAGAAATCTCCCGGCAGCTCATTGGCGGCGCGCAGGAGGGCGGAGAGATCCTCGTGACTCGCCGGGCGATCCATGCCGTAGTAGGTGGTATCCTGGGCGATGAGATTGATCTCGCGGACGCCGCGCTCCGTGAGGATTTGAATTTCCCGCAGCACGTTGGCCATCGGTCGGCTCCTGTAGGCGCCGCGGATACGAGGTATCGCGCAGTAGGAGCAGGCGTGGTTGCATCCCTCGGCAATTTTGACGTACGCGAAATGCGGCGGGGTGTAGTGGAAATCCTTAGCGCCGTAGTCCGGCAGCAGCTTTGAAACTTTCGTGCTGTAGATTTTTTCCCCGTCTCCCGCCAGCACCTCCCCGGCAATGCGGACAATATCCGGCTCGCAATCCACACCTACGAAGGCATCCACCTCCGGCATGGAGATGCTCAGATCCCGGGCATAACGCTGGGAGAGGCAACCGGTCATGATGATTTTTTGTTCGCGGGGACTTCTGCCTTCCTCGCGGTTGCGGGTATGGGCCAGCGTGGTGTTGATGGCCTCCTGTTTGGCGGGATCGATGAACGCGCAAGTATTGACGAGCAGGAGATTGGCTTTGCGGGGATCCACCTGTTCGAACCCGGCAGCCAGGAGGCGGCTTGCCATGAGCTCTGAATCAACCAGATTCTTGGCGCAGCCTAGGGATTCAATGGCGAACGACTTTCGCATATAACGATCCGGAGTTATGCATATTGCTTCAGGTATTGAGCGGTACCGGGACGAATGCGGAGCGGGGATGAAATTCTCAGCGTTTCCAGATATCCTCAAGGTTATAGAATTCACGCATCTCTGCGGTCATCACGTGCACCATCACATCGATGTAATCCAAGACGGCCCAGAGAGCCTGGGGAGTGCGCTCGGCGTAGACGGGGCGCAGATTGAGCTTCTCCTCCACCTGTTCGTCAATTTTGCGCAGGATGGAGCGCAAATGCGGCACCGAACCGGCCGTACAGACCACGACGAAATTCGTGAGGTCGGACTTGCCGTTCAGATCGAAGGTTTCGATATCGGAGGCTTTGGCATCTTCAGCCGCTGCGGCGCAGGCCGCTGCCAGAACCTTGCTGGGATTTTTCTTCATGCTTGATCTGTGTGGGAAGAGAGTGATTCATCATTACCGGGCACGGGCGGCAAATCATCGGGGGGCGGCGGATCCGCAGGGGCATCGCCTGCGGGCGGCAAATCCGGGGGGAGCTCTTGCAGCGGCGGGTTGGTCATCTTCCCGGTTTCCAGGAGCTCACGAACATTTTCGCCGCTCAGGGTCTCGTAGGTAATGAGATTTTCAGCGATGAGTTTCAGGCGATCCTTGTTCTCCGTGAGGATATTTCTGGCGCGGAGGTAATTTTCCTCCACAATACGCTGCACCTCCTCATCAATGATCTGGGCCGTGTGCTCGGAGTAATTACGCACGCTTTGGGCGAAGTCGCGCGCGAGGAACACTTCATCATGCCCGGAACCGTATTCTACGGGACCGAGGCGATCGCTCATGCCGTACACGCACACCATCTTGCGCGCGATCGAGGTCGCCTGGCTGATGTCACCGCGCGCGCCGCCGGAGATGTCTCCCAGCATCACTTCCTCCGCGCACCGGCCGCCCATCGCCATCACGATATAATCGAGCAGCTCGTTCTTGTACTCGCTGTGCTTGTCCTCATCCGGCAGCATCATGGTCACGCCCAGCGCCGGGCCGCGTGGGATAATCGTCACCTTGTGCAGGGGGAGGGTCTTTGCCAGGTCCGTCTTGAGCAGGCAGACGGCGTGGCCCGCCTCGTGCACCGCGGTCATCCACTTCTCGCGATCGGTCAGCTCGAGAGATCTCCGCTCCTTGCCCCAGCGCACTTTTTCCCGCGCTTCCTCCAGATCCTCCTGCCGGACGGCGGCGTGACCGCGACGCACGGCGATGAGGGCGGACTCGTTGACGAGGTTGGCGAGTTCAGCGCCGGAGAAGCCGGTTGTAGCGCGCGCGATGGGGGCGAGCTGCACTCCTTCGGCGAGTTTGATTTTGCGGACGTGCACCCGGAGGATTTGCTCGCGGCCGGCGGCATCCGGGAGATTCACCATCACGCGCCTGTCGAAGCGACCGGGGCGCATCAGGGCGGGATCCAGCACATCCTCGCGGTTGGTTGCGGCGATGACGATGATATTCTCATTGTCGGTGAAGCCATCCATCTCTACCAACAGGGCATTGAGCGTCTGCTCGCGTTCATCGTGACCGCCGCCGACGCCGTGACCGCGGTGACGCCCCACGGCATCAATCTCATCGATAAAGATCAGGCAGGGCGTGTGCTTCTTTGCTTCGGCAAACATATCCCGCACGCGGCTTGCCCCCACGCCCACGAACATCTCCATGAAGTCGGATCCGGAGATGGTGTAGAAGGGGACACTCGCCTCGCCGGCAATGGCTTTTGCCAGCAGCGTCTTACCCGTTCCCGGGGGACCCACCATCAGGATGCCCTTCGGGATGCTGCCGCCCAGGGCGCGGAATTTTTCCGGTTTGCGGAGGAACTCCACAAGCTCCCACACTTCTTCTTTCGCCTCTGGGACGCCCGCGACATCCTTGAAAGTGATACGATTCTTATCCGGATCCAGGAGTCTGGCGCGACTCTTTGCAAACTTCATCGCAGCGCCGGGACCGCCGCCCTGCATACGGAAGAGAAGAATGAAGAACAGGAGAATCAACACGACGGGAAGGCAGTTGATCAGGATGATCTGCAGAGTATTGCTCTCCGACTTGTACTCCGCGTGGCTTCCCAGCAGATCGCGAATTTGCTCTCCCTGGTATTTTCCGCTGAAGGGAACCGTGAGATCGATAACCTGCCGACGACTGACCTTCACTTGCGGGTCTTTGCGGTAGCTGCCGATGATAACACCGCTGCCCGAGCCCCGCAGATAGACTGTCGGGGCGTTGCCCATGTCGATTCTTCCCTCCTCCCCGAGTGTACGGAACTGATCGGTGGACCAGACGCGATCCTGCCCAGCTTCGGGTTCCGGCACGGGAGAATCCGCACTCTCCATCACGGTGTTGGTGATGCCGTAGCGGTTGCAGAGAGCCTTGATTTCATCGCTATCGGTGAAAGGCATGTAGAAGCGCCCGTAGGTGAATGGGGGCTTATCCTTGTACATGACAGCGCGAATGACGCCGGAGCTTCCGTTTTCATCGGTGATGACCTGGATGGGGTATTCCTTCGGGTTACTGGTGATCACCATGCCCGCGCGGTACTGCTTCACAAACTCGCCGAGACTCATTTCCTTCTTACCGCCGCCCAGGCCGCCGTTGTACACGAAGAGCAGCATGATCACCCCGACGATGACGGCGAGAAGCATCCAGAGGCCCCAATTCGGCTGACCCCCTGCCGGCCCCGGCGGAGGGGGTTGATTACCATTGCCGGAGTCGTCTCCCTGCGTGTTGTGCGGTCTGTTTTGCATTGGATTCTGTGGCATGACGAAAAAAAGATGAATGCTCCGATAGCTGCATATACCATGCAGTGCCTGACTCATACTCCACACATCATACAACGACTCGGCGCGCGTTCCAATGCCGGAGTGAGACATACTCCCGCGGAAAATGTGTCAGCCTCCGGGAGGATTCCGCGCTCATGGCAGGACTGCGTTTCCTGCATCACGCCTTCTTGCGAACCAGGCGGTACGAAAAGTCGCGGATGCGTGCGAAGAGAGCGTAAAGACCGGGCGTCAGGAAAATACCGAAGAGAGTCGCCAGCATCATGCCGCAGAAGGTTGTGATACCGATCTCCTGGCGGCTCGCGGCGCCGGAACCCGTGGCCACAACCATGGGGAGAACGCCGAAGATGAACGAGATTGCCGTCATGAGCACCGCGCGGAAGCGGAGATTGGCGCCGTTCATCGCAGCCTGTTTGATGGGCGTGCCGTTGTTTTCATGATCCTCCTTGCTGAATTCCACCATCAGGATGGCGTTCTTTGCCGAAAGACCGATGAGCATCAGGATGCCGAGCTGCACGTAAATTGACATCGAGAGACCGAAGAGATGCGCGCCCATCAGCGCCCCGAGGGTTGCCACACTCACAGTGAACATCACCGGCACGGGCGTCGTCCAGCTCTCGTACTGAGCCACGAGGAACAGGTAAGCAAACAGGATAGCCAACCCCACCAGGGAGCCGATCTTGCCGGAGTTCTGCCGCTCCTGGTAGGAGAGATCCTTCCAAGACACCATCCATTGCCTGTTTCTGCCGGCCTCGCGCTCCTCGCGGTTGAGCTGAGCGATGGTATCGTCGATAAGCTCCATTACCTCGCCGGAACTTACGCCGTTTTTCGGCATCACCGTGATATCCGCGCTCATGTACTGGTTGAAACGACCGTACTGGGCAGGACCCATCGAGTAGGAGAGGGAACACACGGCGGAGAGGGGCACCATCTCACCCTTTTCATTGCGCACGAGCTGGTTGAGGATGTCATCCGGCGTGCGGCGGTCACTGGTCGCGCCCTGCACCATGACCTTGAAGTTGAAGCCGTTGAGCGTGAAATCATTGACATAGGAGGAAGCCATGATGCTCTGCAGGGTGGTGAAGATAGTATTCACAGGCACGCCGAGAGTCTGCGCTTTTTCGCGGTTGATCTCCAGGTGAATCTGCGGACTCTCGGCATTGTACTCACTGCGCACGAGAGCCACCTTATCGGAGTGCGACTGCAGGCGCTGCTGAATCTCTTTGACCATATTGCCGAGGTCGAGGGTGGTGGCATCTCCGGAGACTTGCAGCACCATGGAAACACCGCCCGTGATGCCGAGCCCCATGATGGCAGGCGGGGTCACCGCCATGATGGAGGCCTCCGGGATATCGGCGCAGGCTTCATTCACCTTCTGCGCGATGGAAGCGACGTGCAGGTCCGCCGTGGTGCGTTCGTTCCAGGGCTTGAGCTGAATGATCATCATGGCGCTGCTCTCACCCGAGCCACTGGTGAAACTGTAGCCGCTCTGGGCAGTAACGGCGCGTATGCCGGGAATTTTGCTCACGCGTTCCTCCAGCTGACGCAGCACCTTATCCGTGCGTTGCTTGGCGGTGGCCGTTCCCTCCATGGTGATCATCACGAAGAGGGCGCCCTTATCTTCTGTGGGCACGAAGGAACTCTTCAGCTGATCCGGCACGAGGAAATCGGACAAATGCAGCGTGGGCAGGAGAGACGTTTTCGGAGCGGCACCGGGGCGACCCTTAGCCGGAGCGGCGGCAGCGGGGGCAGCCTGCTGTTGATTACTCGGGGCAAGAGATTTCCACCAGTCCGGCGCGCCGTTGAAATAGACGTAGTTAGCGCCCAGAACGGCGAGGAGAACAAGAACCGTGAGCCACGCATTGCGCACCAAAATACCTGCGCCGAAAAGGTAGATGCGGCGGCAGAGATTCATGAACATATTAAACGGCGCAAAGAGGAGGGTGAAGAAGCGGTTCTCCTTTGCATCCGCCGGCTTCAGGATGAGCGCGCACAGAGCCGGGGAGAGAGTCAGAGCATTGAAAGTGGAGATACACAGCGCCACGCACATCGTCACAGAGAATTGCGTGTAGATTACGCCCACCATGCCGCCGTAGAAGGCGATGGGTACGTACACCGCGAGCGTCACCAGCGTGGTAGCAATGATGGCACCGGTGATCTGCTTCATGCTCTTGATGGTGGCCTCTCGCGGCGAGAGTTTTTCATCGTGGATGAGGCGCATCACATTTTCCACGACCACGATGGCATCATCGACCAGAGAGCCGATCACGAGAATGAGGCCGAACATCGTCAGCACATTGATGCTGTAGCCGAGTACATACATCACCATGAACGCGCCCAGAAGGGAGATGGGGATAGCCAGCGCCGGGATCAGAGTGGCGCGCCAATCTTGCAGGAAGATGTAGGTCACGGCTACCACGAGGACCAGAGCCAGTACTAACGTGAAGATGCATTCTTTCAGTGTTGCGCTGATGGCTTGAGTCGGGTCATAGCCCATCGACCACTCCATGCCGTCCGGCATCATTGGCGAGATTTGCCTCATCATCGCCTGCACGGCCTCCACCGTCGCCAGGGCATTCGCTTCATTGTTGCGCTGCACGATCATGCCGACGGCGTCCTTCCCATTCAGGCGACTGTAGCCGGAGTTTCTCTCAGCACCGAGCTCGATAACGGCGATGTCCTTCAGTTTAGTGACATGGCCATCCAGTCCACGTTTGACGATGATTTCGCCGAATTCCTCTGCTGTTTTCAGGCGTCCGGTAGCCGTCACTTTGAAAGTGGCGTAGGACTGCTCATCCTCTGCGCCCACGGATCCTGCCGCCGCCTGGATATTCTGGGCAGAGATGGCGGCATTCACATCGGCGGGTGTGATATTCAGCGCGCTCATGCGGGTGCTGTTCATCCAGACGCGCATGGCGTAGTTGCGGCTCGGGATGATATCCACGCTGGAGACGCCGTCCACCTGACCGATGCGGTCGCGCACATTCATACGCACCCAGTTGGCGAGCTGCAGCACGCTCATCTTGTTTTCATCGCACATGAAGTTGATGAAACAGAGCATATCGCCGGAGCGCTTGTGCACATCGTAACCGGTCTGCTTAATTTCTGCGGGAAGTTTACTCTCTACGCGCTTGATGGCGTTGGAAACATCCACGAACGCCATGTCATCATTCGTTCCGGTTTCGAAGATCAGGGTGAGGGAGTATGTGCCGTTGTTGGCGCAGGAAGAGTAGAAATAGAGCAGGTGCTCCAGACCGATGAGCTGCTCCTCCACCGGGGCAGCCACCACCTCTGCCAACTCTTCTGCGCTGGCGCCGCTGTAAGTCATGCGCACGCTGATGGTGGGGGGAGATACCTCCGGGTATTCGGCGATGGGCATCTTGCTGATGCAGAGCAGACCGGCCAGCATCATCAGAATGGAGACGACGAAGGCAAACTTCGGACGATGGATGAAAAATTCTGAGAACATGGGTGATTTAACGTTAGAGGTTCTGTGTTTTTATTGTTCGGCCTGCACTGTCACGCCGTCTTCGATCTGCGTCAGGTTCGTCATGATAACAACATCGCCTTCGTGCACACCGTTGTACACCGGTATGAGCCCCGCATTGTTCGGGGAACCACAGGAGACACGTACAAGCTGAGCGCGCCCGTGTCGCAGCACGAAGGCGTAGTGTCCTCGCGTGTCGATCTGCACGGCTTCTGCCGGGATTGCCGGCACCAGGATACTGCTCTTACGCATCAGGCGGATAGTGACGACGCCACCGGGTTGAAGCTCATGCTGCTGGTTGCCGAAAATGCCCCAGATATTCATTGTATCCGTGGCGGCTTGCACGATATTGTCGCAGAAAGCCACACTTCCTTTCTCGGGAAGGATCTTGCCTGTGGCGGTGATGAGGGAGATTTCCGAATCCTCGACGAGTTTTTTCACGGTGCCGAAATGTGACAGAATCGCGCTTTCGCTCAAGGGAAAACGGACGTAGATCGGACTGAGTTGCACCAGCGTTGCCAGCGGGGATTTCATCTCTGCGATGTAATTACCCTTCGAAAAATTCACGCGACCGATGCGACCATCCATCCACGCCCGGATCGTGCAGCGCGAGAGGTTGTCCTCTGCCACAGTCAGCTTGGCTTCCGCTGCATTCCTGAGAGCCTTGAGCTCCTCCAGAGAGGCCTGGGCGCTCTCATAATCATCCTGACTTGTCGCATTGCGCTCCAGCAAATTCTTTTGCCGCGTCAACTTCTTTTCAGCATCTGCGATGCGTACATCCAGCACACTGATGGCAGATTTCTGAGCATCCACCGCCGCCTGGTAGCGCGTGGGGTCAATTCGGAAGAGAACTTCACCCTTCTTCACGCGGTCGCCCTCCCGGAACTCCGGCTCTGCCAGGATTCCCTGCACGAGGGGACGCAACTCCACCTTATTGATGGCCTCTACGCGAGCCCCGTTGATTTCCAGCACCGTGGGGTCAGCAATCATTTGAACCTGTGCGATCTTTGCCGTGACGGCCTCCTGCGAGGCGTTGCTCTCGGGCTTTCGGTTTGCGGCGAGATTTTTCTGTTCGGGATAGACCGGTATCACCCTGGCTCCCTGGCGCGTTTTATGGGCTCCGTCGGTAATCACGACTTCTTCGGGTTTCAGACCGTCGTAGATAGATTGCAGCCTTCCCCGGATTGAGCCGGATATCACATCGCGCCGCGCCACGGTTCCATCCTCTGCCACGGTGTAGACGAAGGAGCCCGCGGAATCATGATGCACCGCGGTCAATGGCGCCATCGTCACCTCCATGGAATCAGTGAGGCGAACTACCAGGGCCCCGATGCCATGCGGTACCAGCACTCCATCCCGGTTGTCAAACTTTGCCCACAGTGTGTAGGAATCCGTTGTACCGGAAAGGAGATTGTCCACAATTTCAATACTGCCGGAGGACGGGAATTCCTGACCGCCGGCTGTGTAGAGGCGCACATCCGTGCTGTTGCGAATACGCTTCGGACCGCCGAAAACGCCATTGACATCGGTCTGGCTGAGAGGGAAACGCACGTAGATGGGATCCATCTGCGTGAGGGTGGCAAGTTGTTCACCGGCGGTGATGTAGTTGCCGGCGGAGAATTCGACACGACCGAGGCGTCCAGTAATTTCCGCGCGAATTGTGCAATCCTGGAGGTCTTTTTCCGCCTTGGTGAGGTTTGCCTGTGCGCCGGCGCGGCTTGCCTTAAGTTCCTCAAGTTTTGCCAGGGCCGTTTCCGTTTCCTCTTTGGACGTGGCAAGATTCGCGGCCAGCCTAGCGAGGCGTTTGTGGTTATTGGTGGCGTAGACGATCTGTGCATCGATTTGTTGCAGATTCGCCCTGGCTTCTTTCACTGCCGCCTGGTAACGCAGCGGGTCGATGCGGAAGAGTACATCCCCTTCCTTAACCAGATCTCCTTCTCGGAAAGCAATCTCCGTGAGAAAACCTTCTACGGCTGCTCTCACATGCACTGTTCGGATGGCTTCAACGTGTCCGATACTGCGTCGAGCCACGTAATCGTGTCCGGAGGTAGCCTTTTCGACCTGCACATGCTCAGCCATGGTCTGCATCTGCTGTGCTGAACCAATCCCGACCAACGCGAAAAAGATGAACACAAAACGAGCCTTCATACCTCCATATTATACGCTGCGTTTTCCCATGTTTCTACGTGCCAGTCTAAAATTTGCGAAAAATTTTCGTCCTACGAAGGAAGGGACTTGCAATGAGGGGGTGAATCGTGTAAAATACGCCCGGCGTTTCCTCCACCTGTTTTCACGAGGGAGCGTCTTTCAAAAAAGCAACACTATTTAACCTTCAACCATCATGAACGAACTCAAAGGAGCGTGTATTATCGGGCAATCCGGCGGACCCACGGCAGTGATCAATGCCAGCGTGCTGGGGGCGGTGCAGACGGCGCTTAATCTCCCGCAGATCACCCGCGTGCTGGGGGCGGCGAACGGGATTACCGGCGTACTGAACGGAAAGCTATACGATTTGGGGATGGAGGATCCTGTTGAGCTTGAGTTGTTGAAGTTCACGCCGGCATCGGCGCTTGGCACCTGCCGCTACAAGATGAAGGATCCGGATGAAGATCCCACGGATTATGAGAAAATTCTTGATACCTTCAAGAAGTTTGACGTGCGCTATTTCTTCTACAACGGCGGAAACGACTCCATGGACACCTGCAACAAAATTTCTAAGTTCATGCAGAAGAGCGGTTACGAATGCCGCGTCATGGGGATCCCCAAGACCATTGACAATGATCTTTACGGCACGGATCACTGCCCCGGTTACGCTTCCGCGGCTAAGTACATCGCCACGTCCTGCATGGAGGTGAAGCACGACGCCTGCTGCTACGACACCGGAATGGTCACCATCATCGAGGTGATGGGGCGTCATGCAGGCTGGCTCACGGCTGCGGCTGCTCTCGCGAGTTTTGCCGGCGCCGGTCCTGATCTCATCTACCTCCCCGAGGTCGATTTTGACATGAACACTTTCCTTGATGATGTCGAGCGCATTTACAAGGCCACCGGGAAGTGCCTCGTCGTCGCTTCCGAGGGCATTCACGACAAGGATGGCAAGTTCATATCTGAGGCTAAGACCAACGGTAATGACGGCTTTGGTCATGCTCAGCTCGGCGGACTTGCCAACAAGCTGGCCGAGGTGGTTCGGACTCGCGTGGACGCCAAAGTGCGGGCCATCGAACCTTCACTGCTGCAGCGCTGCGCCACGCATCTCGCCTCTACAACCGACGCGATGGAGGCATATCTCGCCGGCAAGACGGCGGTGACGGCGGCTGTGAATGGCGACACTGACAAGATGGTTGCTTTTGAGCGCAATAATCTTTACGGGCAGTACGTTTGCAACACGAAGCTTCTGCCGCTGGAGAGCGTGGCGAATTTCGAGCGAAAAGTACCGCGTGAGTGGATCAACGCCGCCGGCAACGGCATCGAAATGGCGTTCATCGACTACGCCCTGCCGCTTATTCAAGGGGAGACGGGCATGAAGACCGTGCAGGCTCTGCCGCGCTTCGCTCGCCTGCGCAAGGTGCTGGCTAAGCCCATAGCATAAGACGCATTTTCAACACGAGGGCGGGGAAAGCGGCATCGGCTCTCCCCGCCTTTTGCTTTTCTCTCTTTCTTCTCCATGATCGGTCTCGCTGTTTTTCTCCTTTGTGTGCTGCTTCTGGTAGCGGGTTATGCTTTGTACGGACGACTTGCAGAGCGTGTGTACGGGGTTTCGCATGGTATGGTTATGCCGTGCGAGCAACGATCGGACGGGGTGGACTACGTGCGCATGCCCACGTGGCGCATTTTCCTCGTGCAGTTGCTGAATATCGCGGGGTTGGGACCGGTGTTCGGCGCTCTGGCGGGGTGTTTGTACGGTCCGGTGGCGCTGGTGTGGATTGTGGTGGGTTGCATTTTTGTGGGCGCTGTGCATGATTTTCTGGCGGCAGTGATGAGCGCTGAGCACGGAGGGGCGAATATGCCGTATTTGGTGGGACATTACCTCGGCAGCTGGTCACGTCATGCGTTGCGGGTGGTGTGCGTGGGACTTCTGCTCATGGTGGGCGTTGTTTTTACGACGGGGCCTGCGGGGATGCTGCACGCGCTGGTGGATTCCGTTTCGGTGAATATCTGGTGTGTTGCGATTCTTATCTACTACCTCCTCGCCACGGTTTTGCCCATCAATGTGATAATCGGTCGAATATATCCCATCTTCGGGGCTTTCTTCCTCTTCATGGTCGTCGGACTCGCTTTTGCTCTGCCGGTAAGTGATTTTCGTGTGTTGCCGGATACTGATTTTCTGTGCAATATCCACCCGCAGGGGCTTCCTGTCTGGCCCATGATCTTTGTGACAATTGCATGCGGCGCTGTTTCCGGTTTCCATGCCACGCAGAGTCCTATGATGGTGCGTTGCCTTGCGGATGCCCGCAACATGCGTCCCGTTTTCTACGGGGCTATGATTACCGAGGGGCTCGTGGCGCTCGTCTGGGCTGTGGTGGGCCTCAGCTTGCGCGAGATTCCTACGGAATATATGCTTGACGGCAAGTCTGTCGTGCCGCTGGTCGACGGTGCGCAGTCGCTTACATTCGGACAGCTCAGTCTCATGAGCCCCGCCACGGCGGTGAATGCTGCATGCAGTATGCTGCTCGGACCGGTTGGCGCTGCGTTTGCTGTGTTGGGGGTTGTCGTGTTGCCCGTCACCAGCGGCGACACGGCCATGCGCAGTTGTCGATTGATCCTGGCGGAGGCTTTGCACTTACCGCAGCAGCACGCGATCGGGCGGCTGGCGTTGGCAGTGCCTCTCTTCGTCCTGGTCATTGTGATTTCACAGTTGGATTTTAGCGTTATCTGGCGCTATTTCGGATGGGCGAATCAGGTGCTTTCCTGTTTCACTCTCTGGAGTATTGCTGCCTGCCTGCGTTTGCGCGGACGTTTCCACTGGCTCGCCTCCCTACCGGCGGCTTTCATGACCGCTGTCTGTGCGGCCTACCTGTTGGAATCACCGGATTGCGGCGTGGTCCTACCCGCGGTAATGGGAAATATTATCGCTGCCGTTGTCGGTTTGGGGTGTACTACGCTTCTCCTCGTGTTTCGTCGCCCGAGCGAACAGGACAAATCGTGACTGAAAAGGCAATTGCTGCGGGGCAAACGCATTAGAAAATGCGTTTGCCCCGGTGATGAGCTGAGTTTGCTTGATAGAGCGGGTAGGGCAAAAATCTGCAAGTTATTCAACCATTCGCCGATGAAGGGGGGTCTATGCTTGTGCATGACCCCTTTTTCTTTGATATGAAAAACAGGAACATCACACGATACACATACGAGAATACCGATTTTCAGGGATGGAGGGTGAGTATTCAGCGCTGCGGGCGCATCATCACTCGTTATTTTTCTGATTTGCAGTACGGATCTGAGGAGGAATCCTATCGTCACGCCGTGGATTATCGCGACGAGATTTTTGCGGAAATGGCTCGGCATCGCCACGACTTGCCGGAGTTCATGGACGCCGAGCTGGAACATCTGCAGGAACTACTGAGGCAGAAAGAGGTCGGCGCTACCGCGCCGGCTTTCCGGAGGCGGGCTTGAGTTGCACACGAAGGAGGCGTTGCAATTCTGCGCTGCCAAAGTATTTCTTCTGATGAAGGCGTTGTAGTTGCAGGAAGAGAAACTCGAGGGTGTTGATGAGAGGCTGCTTCAGATTCGGCGTGTTGTCGATATAGCGCCAAAGGACTTCCTCATCAATTCCCTTTCTTTGCGCTTTCATTCCCTCCAGTAGCTTCTTCAGTGGTTCGATTGCTTGCTGGCATGTTGCTGCATCACGTATGCCCGAGAGCAGGCGCACCTCGTCTTCCAATGCCTTTGCAAGTTGTTCGTAAGCTCGCTGAGTTTCCACCGTTGGCGGAGCAATTTCCTCCTTTTCCTCTCCATACGCCGCACCCCACTTCAGCATCATCTCCACCCCTGTGAGCAGGATGACACCCAGCAATACCTCGCGCACTCTTCCGCGTATGCGCATTATAGAGTTTGCCATCTCATAAACCTATCTAATCCATTACACGGGAAGGGATTCGAACCCCTGACCAACTGCGTGTAAAACAGCCGCTCTACCACTGAGCTACCCGTGCGGATATTCGTCGTCGCCGATTCTAGCACAGGCAGAAGAAAAAGCAAGGAAAAACGTTCGATCGTGATCATTTATGGTGCATTTACCCCCACACCCGCGACGCTGAAAGCATCGCAGGAACCCTCCGAGTGAGGTGCGAAATCACACCTGACGCCGGGCAGCTCTCTTTTCCTCAAGCATCACACGGCGGACGAGCTTTTCCATCGCTGCAGGTGTCGGCGTCACACCCCATCGCTCTGCGATTTGGCGTGTTTCCCGCGTACTGAATCTTACCGCATACGCCGACACAGAGCTGTAGCTCGGGTGTTTTTCGTCGTGGAGCAGTTCTTCGATGAGGATCAGTTTACGCGCAGGGATGGGAAAATGCCCGCACAACCAATGATCAACCGTACCGCCGCTCACGCCGAGGCGATCAGCCAGGGTCGAGCGAGGAATCTTGAGTCTCTTGAGAGTTTGTGCTATTTCCTTGTAGTCCATAACCAACCTACATGATGGAACACGGAACATGCTTCGTCAAGCAAAAAATAACAGAAGATTAACCATTTCGATTTCTTTCATAAAATTTTGATAGAAAAAACGATAGGTGCTTACCGCACGTTTTCTTGGGAGTACGGGGAAAAGATGGAATTGATTAAGCATCAAATTATCTTCGCATCAGGCATGTAATTGCCCTATAACGAAAGCACGAATGATGGCAGAAAAGATAACCGAGCAAGCAAGAGCTGCATCAGGGAAGTCATTCCTCGTCCGGTACACGCCGTACATGAGCCCCGAGACCGACCAATTTATCGTCGAGGAGTTCATAACCGCGATCAATATGGTAGAGACGATGAATTTCTGTATTGCCCTCTGCGGCAAGAGCGGCGAGAACCAGGGCGGCACTGGCGCGCAAATCACTAGCCATCACAGGAGCGCCGGAAAGTCGTTCGGTACCGGTGACAACAGCCGTACCGTTGTCCATCTTGATATTAGCTCCCATACGTTTAAGCTCGGAGCAGTGCATAAAACGCTGAGGGAAGATGGTATCGCGCACCACACTGATGCCGGGAGTTACGGCAAAGAGAGCAGTCATCTGCGCTTGCATATCGGTAGGGAAGCCCGGGTACGGACTCGTTGAGATCTTTCCCCCGCGCGGATTCTTTCCCGGGGCAACGAAAACCGAGCAGCCATCCGGCGAAAATTCTACCCTGTGACCACACTCAACAAGCACATCGGCAACGGCCTGTACATGCTCACGGCAGATGCGGCGGATGGTGATACCTCGACTGATGAGGGCGCCGGCGACCATAAACGTGCCGGTTTCGATGCGATCGGGAATCACAGTGTGCTCACATCCATGGAGGCGTTCAACCCCGTGGATGGTGATAGTTCGCGAACCGGCACCTTCGATATGAGCCCCCATCGCGTTAAGGAAATTCGCGAGGTCTACCACCTCCGGTTCTCGTGCAGCGGATTCGATGACTGTTGTACCACGAGCCAGCACTGCAGCCATCATTAAATTATCTGTGCCGAGCACTGTGGGGCCATTATCACCGCGCATATCAACGGTTGCGCCGACGAGATCATTTGGAGCCTCGATCACCATGTTGCCGCCCTTCACACGAACACGCGCGCCGAGAGCCTGAATGGCTCGCAGATGCAAATCCACCGGACGATCACCGATCACGCAACCGCCGGGCAGAGGAAGAGTGCAACGCTTCATGCGCGCCATCATGGGGCCAAGGAGGCAGATGGAGGCGCGCATTTTGCGCACTTGTTCATAACTAGCACTGGAACTGATGCCGTCGGTTGAAGCAATGCGCACCGTGCCACTGCTGCGCTCAACAGATGCGCCAAGTTGGCTCAGGATTTGGAGCATATAGTTTGTATCAGAGACATCCGGTACACGCGAGATGCGCACGGGCTCGTCAGTGAGTAACGCAGCGGCGAGAATGGGAAGTGAGGCATTTTTCGATCCACTCACATTTACAGAGCCTTCCAGAGGATGCCCCCCTTCTACAATCAATTTGTCCATAGGTAAGGGATATCAGGGTTGAACGGAGAGATAGATGATGAAGGCAGCATAGCGTGCATCCGTCGAATCTGTGCGAATGATAAGGCGGTTTAGCACACGCGCTTGCGTGGAGAGTGGCGCAATGCGCACGCTGTAGAGTTCGCCTGGGTGATCCGTTTTGGTGGTATATCGGAAAGCATCGCCGGAGAGATCGGCGCTGATGATACGCTGCACAGGAGAACCTTTTGGAATGCGAATTTGAAGAACCTTTTCTTCCGCTGCTGCACCTATTTTCCAGATGATGGATTGAGCGCTGATTTCGATAGCCTGGGGCACTCGAATATCCATGGTCAGGCGGGTAGTGACGCCGTCTGCCGTAGTGGCCTCAATTTGCTTGCGAACACTGCGAGCGAAATTGTGTACATCCACAGTGGCGATGAGGCGCTTACCGGAATGACTTACTTTGGTGCAATCACAGAGACTGCGAGAGCGCGTAATAGTATCATCTGCGGTGAAGACGACGATCGCCTCATTCTGTCCGTAGGAAAGTTGGACCACATGCGTGTTCTCACGGAAAGCTGCCTGAGCCGGCAGTTGCGCGCTGACGATCGTGAGAAAGAACGAAAGGAAAGGAACAAAACGCATTGCCGGGGGAAAGTTGAAATCCAGATTAATTCTCAGATTCTTCTGTCCTGCAATCTTCCCCGTCATCGGATTCCGTGAGCTCCTCGGCGAGCTCGGTATCCGGTTCAAAAAAGAACGCAGAAATAAAGAAGAGTCCGGCGGCGATGCAGACGCAACTATCCGCTACATTGAAGGCAGGCCAGTGATAAACCGTCGGAAAAGCATCGGCAGGGATCTTTGGGATTATCGAATGGATAAACACGGCGAAATCCCCGGTCCAGGGGAACGAAAAATCCAGGAAGTCTATCACGCGACCGTTCATCACATTTTCCCAAAAGCTGAGATATTCGGCGCCGGCAAGATTAAACCCTTGCACGAGACGGTCTGTCATATTGCCGAGGACACCCGCCATCACAAAAACCCATGCAGCTTTCAGCAGGCGAGTGTTGAAGAACCCTTTTTTGTAAAGGAAAATGAGCAGCACAAGCGCCACCACCTGAATACCCAAAAACAGGTACGGCGCCCAAGTCGTAGCGTTACCAAGGCCAAAGGCGACACCGGTGTTGTGGATGTGGATGAGATCAAAGTTCAGAACTCCGTTGTCCTGCAACACCGGAAGGCGATCCATCACGGCTCCCGTCTGCGGGTGAGGCGGGATGAAATAAGTCACGATGTACCACTTGCTGACTTGATCGAGCGCATAGAGCAGAAGGATGGCGAAAGAAAGCCACAAAGTCGAATGCTTTTTCATGGAGGAAGTGTGCTTGGTAAACGGCGATGAGATCAGGAGTGGGCGGGGGCAATATCCAGCATGACCTGCGCACAGCGCGCGCAAAGTCCATCCTCGTTGGCAACCGGTTCGTATCGGCGGCAACGGGGACACATGGCATAAGTGCTCTTGGTTGCTGTGGCAGAGAGTTCAGCGCCACGAGTCACTTGCAGATCAGAGATAATGAAAAACTCCTTAGCGAAGTCTTTATTTTGCAGCAGATCTACCACGGCCGGTTCCTCGTTTTGCGGAAGTGTGAGTGTCACCACGGCCTCATTGTTCTTGTTGAAGATCCTGGCCTTGATTTGCTCCTCAATTGCCACCTGAATCACGCTGCGGATTTGTTGCAAGCGCGCAAAGGTACCGGAACGACCAGCATCAAAAACAGGATCTGCTTCCGGGAAATCCTGCTCATGCACGGAATCCGCATGCCCTGCATGCTCCCACGCTTCGTCGCAGGTGTAGACTAGAATTGGCGCGAGGAGACGAACTAACGCGTCGAAAATGCGGGAGAGGGCGAACTGCTTGCTCAGGCGGCGTGGCGCGCGCTTCGCATCGCAGTACAGGCTGTCCTTGGTAAGGTCGATGTAGAGAGCCGAAAGTTCTCCGGTGCAAAAGCGATTAATTGCGGAGAACACCTTGCGAAATTCGTAGGACTCGTAGGAGGTACGGACCTCACGAATGAGAGCATTCAGTCGCTCAAGAATCCATGCGTCTGCCGGTTCCAGCTGAGCTGGGCGAGCTCCGTCGTATCCCTTCAAATTGGCCAGCAAAATACGCAGCGTGTTCCTCAAGCGACGGTACGGTTCGGTAATTTGCTTGAAGAGGTCTTCACCAAAGGGTACTTCATTTTGCCAATCAACACTGCTGACCCAGAGACGAACAATATCGGCGCCGTATTTCTCGTAGAAGTATTTAGCATCGGTGGGTTTCCGATAGGCATCCTGCGCACTTTTGGAAATTTTCGAGCGGTCCTGATTTACGACGAAAGCGTGCGTGAGCACCTCCCTATACGGAGCCACCCCTCGCCAGGCGCAAGAGAGCATCAACGAGCTTTGGAACCAGCCGCGGTGCTGATCCGTCGCTTCCAGATATACATCGCATGGAGCGCAAAGTCCCTCCCTATGATCCAGCACAGCCACGTGCGAACACCCGGAATCAATCCATACATCCAAGGTATCCTTGCCTTTGCGCAAATCGGTCGGCAGACCGAGTTTTTCGCAAAGTGCGGCGTCAGAAAGCTCAAACCAAATGTTCGTGCCATGCTGTTCCACCAGATCCGCTACGCGGCGCACAATGTCTGCCTGCAATAGCGGCTCGTCTTTCTCGTTGTAAAAAACCGGCAACGGGATGCCCCACGTGCGCTGACGAGAAATGCACCAGTCCGGACGCGCCTCCACCGTGGATGCAATGCGATTGCGTCCCCATGCGGGCAACCAAGTCGTCTTTTCGATCTGCTCAAGGGCCATGGGACGCAATTTCTCCATACTGATGAAGAACTGCTTGACAGCGCGGAAAATAATCGGCGTTTTGGATCGCCAGCAGTGCGGGTATTGGTGAGTAAACTCCTCGCGTCCCAGCAGACGCCCTCGCTGCACAAGCATTTCAATGATCGACTCATTACATTGGAACACGTGCTTGCCCACTAACTCCGGCACCCCGCATTCCTCCGTATAGTTACCGTCGTCGTCCACCGGGGAAAGCACCGGCAGGCCGTACTGCATGCCCACGTTGTAGTCATCCGCACCGTGCCCCGGGGCGATATGAACCGCGCCGGTGCCTGTATCCATGGTGACGAATTGTCCCATCATGATGAGCGAATCGCGCTGCAGGAAAGGGTGCCGTGCTTTCTTGCCCTCCATCTCGCGACCGGGCAGCTCTGCGAGGGTCTCCCCTGCTGTCAATCCGCACTTTTCGCAGAATGTTGCCACGAGATCCTTCGCCAGGAAAAGCACCCGTTCAGAACCATCCGCTAAAGAGGTAAATTTCTGCACCACATAGATGCTGTCCGGGTGTAGCGCAATGCCAAGGTTGCTCGGAAGAGTCCACGGTGTTGTCGTCCAGATGATCAAATCGCAGCAGCTGATGCCTTTCACCGGTTCGGGGAGGGGGAACGCCACGTAGATGGCCGTTGAAGTGTCTTCCATGTATTCCACTTCCGCCTCTGCCAACGCCGTGTGATGGGCGTAGCTCCACTGCACCGGTCGCATGGACTGGTACACTGCACCGTCTTCCACCAGCTTAGCAAAAACTCGCAGCACCCATGCTTCATACGACGGATCCATCGTGACGTACGGATTTTTCCAATCGCCGAAGACGCCAAGCCGACGGAATGAGGCACGCTGCTGGTCAATGTAAGTACGGGCAAAATCAGCACAACGACGGCGGATCTCCGCGGGATCCAGCCCTTGCTCCTTTTTCACCACCTTTGCTTCGATGGGCAAACCGTGACAATCCCAGCCGGGCACGAAAGGGGCGTAGAATCCCGCCATCGTCTTGCTCTTCACAATGATGTCTTTGAGCACCTTGTTGAGCGCTGTCCCCATGTGCACATCCCCGTTGGCAAAGGGTGGGCCATCGTGCAGCACGAATCTCGGAGCACCTTGTTCCTTGCGGCGGGTTATGATCCTGTCGTAGAGATTGTTATCTTCCCATTTTTTGAGGCGTAGTGGCTCATTCTTTGTGAGGTCACCGCGCATGGGAAAACTCGTATCAGGTAAAAAAATGCTCTCCTTGTAGCTCTTCTCGCTTGCGCTCATACGCGCGGAATATACGCGCGCAAAGCCTGTTTGTCAAGCATTCTTCCGGACAATGCAGGGCAAACGCATTAGGAAATGCGTTTGCCTATGAACGATTTACGAGGTACGATGTACGATTTATTAATAATGTGCGCGTTTCGCAGATTTTTTCGGATCATAAGGACATTTCTATGTTGATTAACTTCTTCTCAAATGCATATGCCCTGCCGGACAATGTGTGAGCGATTCGAGCTTGACGATCAAGGTTAGTTTGTGAGAGAATCCACCCGTATGAAACGATACAAAAAATTTCTGGTCGGCATTCTGGTACTCAAAAAAGTTTTAATCGGCATTCTGGTACTACTGTCGAGTGGCGCATATCAGACCCACGCAGAAAATCCGGCAGCCCCCCCCCGCCCGAACATCCTCTTCATCATCACGGATGACCATGCTGTGCAAGCCCTTGGAAGCTGTGACAAAGATTCCCCTGTTCCTCTGCCCGGCTTCCGCCGCCTGGCGCAGGAGGGTATGGTATTTGACCGCGCATACTGCGCCAATTCCCTTTGCGGCCCTTCGCGTGCTTGCATGCTTACCGGGCGCCACTCGCACAATAACGCCTTCCTCTACAACTACGGAGGCCCCGCTTTCAACGGTGCTCAACCCACTTACCCGAAAATGCTCAAGGCTGCCGGTTACCAGACGGGTATCGTCGGCAAATGGCACCTCATTTCCAACCCGACCGGCTTCTACAGCTGGCAGGTATTCCCCAGTCAGGGAGACTACTGGGATCCCACTTTCCTCACCGAGGGCAAGGGAGGCAAGACAAAATCTCACATTGACCGTGGGTATGTGACTGACCTTGTGACGAGCAAGGCGATCGACTGGCTGGAGAACCGCGATGAAAGCAAGCCTTTCGCTCTGATTGTGGGGCACAAAGCACCGCACCGTAACTGGTTGCCCGCTCCGCGCCACTTGCAGAAGATTCGCGAGTACGTGGCGAAGATGACCCCGCCGGAAACGCTTTATGACGACTGGGCAAACCGCCCGGAGATGCTTCAGCACAATCGTCAAACGGTCGGTTGGGATCTCTGCAACTGGAATGATTCTCATCTGCAAGAGGATCTCATTCCTTTCGAAGTCATGAAAGAAATCGTGCCGAAAAATCGTTTGGCAAACATGATAAAGAGCGGGCGTTTCAAAGATGAGATCCCGGCAGACTTTGACTTAGCAAAACATACCCCAAAGTACGCGCCCAAGACGAATCTGGGAGATGGACTCAAGCCTGTGGAAAAGGGAGTCTTTCCCCTTTACCGCGAGTTCTACGCTCAGCGTACGCGCGAATTCGTAAAGGATTTCCTGGAGGGACGCATCAAGAGTCAGGAAGATGTTACGGTGCGCCGCTGGCGTTGGTACATGGAAGATTACCTTGGCACCATTCTTGCAGTCGATGAATCCATCAGCTCGTTGCTTGATTATCTCGATACTCATGGCCTCTCTGAAAATACGCTCGTGATTTACGTGGGGGATCAGGGGTTCTACATGGGAGAACACGGGCTGTATGACAAACGCTGGATTTTTGAGGAAACCTTACGCATGCCTCTCGTGATGCGCTGGAAGGGGCATATCCCCGCCGGGTCGCGCAGTCAGGCCATGGTGCAGAATATTGATTACGCCCCCACCATCCTTGAGGTCGCGTCTGCCAACACTCCTGAGAACATGAGTACCTTCGATGGTGTTTCGCTCGTGCCGCTTTTCAAGGATGGCAAGGCTCCTCAATTTGAAGATCGTCCGCTCTACTACGCCTTCTATGAGCAACCCGGCGAACACAATGCCCCGCGCCACGATGGCGTACGCACTGCTCGCTACACCTTTGCTCACATCTGGACTGCTACCCTGGAGGAGAAAAAAGCCGGCGTGCGCAAGCCGGAAAATGAGTGGATGCTCATCGACAATGAAAAAGATCCGTTGCAGATGCGCAACGTCGCCCAGGATCCTGAATACAAGGAGGTCATGGAACAGTTGCGCACCACTTATGAGAAATTGCGAGAGCAGTATCGCGTGCCGGCGGACTGCCCCGGCAGCGGTCCTAAGATTCCGGATTACATCCCGTCCTGGGGACCCGGCGAAAAAGATCACCTGTAATTTTTCCCGTCACCTGCTTTTTCAAAAGGGGTCGACTCATCCGAGTCGGCCCTCTTTCCATTCACTTGCCAATGCAGAACGTGGAGAAAACGCGCGTGAGGATGTCTTCCGTATCGACACGCCCGGTGATGGAACCGAGGGAATCGAGGGCGTCGCGTAAATCTGCGGCGACAAGTTCAGTCATCGGCGGATCCTGAGAGAGAAAGGATTCAGCGCGGTTGAGCGCCTCGTGTGCCCGGCGAAGGGCGAGGCGATGGCGCGTGTTGATGGCGACGGCAGAGGATTGCACATCGAAGACCGAATCCGGGAATGCCGCTACGATGGCTTGTTTAAGCTCCTCAAAGCCGGCGCCGGTGAGGCAGGATACGCGGATGCCATGCTCTGCGGCATGCGAAGCGTGCTGCGGCAGATCCGATTTGTTCAGCAGCACCAATCGCGCCGTACCATCAGCGGGGACCATATCCTGGGGCAGAGGCAGGTACGGAGCAGAAGCATCCCTCACCTCAAGGATGAGATCAGCGTTGCACAGGGCTTCCCATGTGCGCTGCATCCCCACGCGTTCCACTCTATCATCCGACTCGCGAAGACCGGCGGTATCAATGAGGCGCAGGTTCAGACCGTCAAAGAGTATATTCTCTTCCACGGTGTCGCGCGTGGTGCCCGGAATTTCGCTCACGATCGCGCGTTCGTAGCCCAGAAGACGGTTGAGCAGGCATGATTTTCCCGCATTTGGTGCGCCGATGATTGCCACGCGGATTCCCTCCCGCAACAAGCGTCCACGCGTGGCGGTGCTGAGGAGCAGCGTCAGAGTGTTTTGCACGTTGCGGATGTCCGCGAGCACGTTGTCGACGCTTTGAGGAGGAATGTCGTCCTCGGGAAAATCAATGTGCGCCTCCAACAGCGCGCAGGTAGAAAGAAGCGTATCAATGGACGTCTGTACGGGGGCTTCTATCCCACCGGCGAGCTGGTGTTGCGCAGCCCGCAGAGCGAGATCGCTCCCGGCGCTGATGATATCCATGATTGCTTCGGCGCGGGTGAGATCCATCTTGCCGTTTTCAAAAGCGCGACGGGAGAATTCTCCCGGATCAGCCGGGCGCGCCCCGCAAGCAAAAAGCCGCTCCAGCACGTGCTGTGTCACAAGGCGTCCGCCGTGGCAGGAAAGCTCTGCCAGATCCTCACCGGTAAAACTGTGCGGCGCAGGAAAAAATGTGAGCAATCCGGAATCCAGTATTTCGTCATTTGCATCGCGTACATGAACCAAAGTCGCCCGGCGAGCGGGAGGCAGCGCCTTGAGTTCAGCGCATGCCGCGAGGATTACTTCCCTCGTGAGAGAGCCGCTGATTCGAATGAGAGAAATCGCCCCTGTTCCGGAAGGGGTGGAGATGGCAGCGATGGTGGACACAGCGAAAAAAGAAACGGCTGCGCGGGTGAACGATCGACCGGCGCAGCCGCTGGGTTAAAGTTGATGCAGGCTCAGACGCCCAACTGGAAGCGACGGAACGCCACGACGCTGATGGTGTCGTCCAACTCCTTGGAAGTGTTTTGCAGGAGCTTCTCGACCGTGATCGAGGTATCCTTCACAAACTCCTGGTTCAACAGGCAGCTCTGCTTGTAGAGAGCGCGCAGTTTTCCGGGGAGAATCTTCTCCAAAAGAGCCTCGGGTTTACCCTCAGCAATCAGCTGAGCCTTTGCGATCTCCTGTTCCTCCGCCACAAACGCGGGATCGAGAGAGGAGGAATCGACGCTCTTGGGTGCACAGGCTGCTATGTGCAGAGTGAGATCCTTGCAAAGCGTGGCAAAGACGGTATTCTCCACCGTCTCAGGTTTCGTGCAAGCCACCTGCAGCAGCACGCCCACCTTGCCGCCCATGTGAATGTAGGAAGTCAAGGATCCCTCGCCCTCCATCTTGAAGCGGTCAAAGCGGCGAAGCTTCATATTCTCGCCGATTGCAGCGCACTGCTCCGCAATGTAAGTTTCCACGGTTGTCCCCTCCATGGGAGTCGACAAAGCTTGCTCCGTCGTCGCTGCAGAAGAAGCTTTCAGCACGTCTCCGATCTTCGAGACAAGAGCCTTGAACTTGTCGCCCTTGGAGCAAAAATCCGTTTCGCAGTTGATTTCGAAGATGATGCCATCTTTGCCTGCGACCACAGTGGCGACCATGCCCTCGTTGGCTTCGCGGTCAGCCTTCTTTGCAGCCTTGGCGATACCTTTTTCACGGAGGTATTTGACAGCCTCCTCCATATCGCCTCCGCATTCCACAAGAGCATTCTTGCAATCCATCATGCCAGCGTCCGTCTTGGCGCGCAGCTCCTTCACCATTTGTGCGGTAATTTCTGCCATATCAGAGTATCATGAGTTTGTGTTTAGTCCTTGACGGGACGAGCCTTATTGATTGCATCCACCAGCACGGAAAGAATCAGTCGGATGGAACGCACCGCGTCGTCATTGCCCGGGATGGGGTACTCTACGCTGTCCGGATCACCATTCGTATCGGTGAGAACCACCACGGGAATGCCGAGAATATGCGCTTCCCGGATCGCGATATCCTCGTGGTCAGCTCCGATGGCAACGATGGCATCGGGAGCACCGCCCATGTTGCGGATGCCGCAGAGGTTTCGCAGAAGCTTTTCGCGCTCGCGAGAGAGCGCAGCAAGTTCCTTCTTGGACATGCTCCTGTACTCCGGTTGAGAAGCGAGATTTTCGAGATAATCGAGACGAGCTATACTCTTCTTGATGGTGGACATATTGGTGAGCATACCGCCCAACCAGCGGAAATTGACGTAGTACTGTCCCGTGGCTTCTGCTGCCTCTCTCACGGCATCTTGTGCCTGACGCTTGCATCCCACAAAGAGGATCTTCCGGTTTTTCGCCGCCAGATCCGCCAAGAATTTCGAGGCGGTGTCCAGGCATTTCTCCGTCTGCTCCAGATCGATGATGTGAATGCCATTCTTCTGGGCAAGGATGTACTTCTTCATGTTCGGGTGCCACTTGCGGGTCTGATGACCAAAGTGCACACCGGCTTCCACCATTTTGGTGATGAGTTCGTCTATCATGTTGTGTTCTGTGTGTTGCCCAGCCTTAAGGCAGACCGAGCTGTTGGTCGGAAGGTGCCGCATGGATCCCTCAGCCTTCCTTTGTATGAGCGGCATCAGCAGGGAGCACGCAGGATACTCCGTTTTCATTTCTCTGTCAATCTTTATCTCGTCCATCACCCTTGATGCCTCAAAAATGAAGGGTTGATATCGAACATATGTCACTTAAAATGAGTAAACGAGCAAGAGTAAAGTTGTCTTCTGTGTGGAGGGGGAAATATGCCTCGCTGACCTCTCGACATAGGGAAGAATTATGGATTACATCATGCACACAACCGAAAATCGTAAGACAAAAAAGCTCGTGAAGCAACATGCTCGACTCAATCCTATTGAACTTAGTCGCAAAGCAGAAGCGGGATTGAGGAAACGCTGTGTTGTCGGGGGCGTCTACTTGGTGGCAATGCGACTCATGCGCTGTGTTCCTTCAATCATACCTCAAGGCAAATGCATTAGAAAATGCGTTTGCCTATGTACGATCTATTGATAATGTGCGCGTTAGACTTGGTGCCCGGCAGTGCCTATGTACGGAGGACGACGGTGGCAGACAAAGTCTGCCCATGTACGATGTACAACACGCACGACGGTCCCAAGCAGCCGCGGGGCGGCTGCTCATGTACGATGTGCGATGTGCAAATAATGCGCAGCAAAGCTACGGGTGGCGAGCGGGCAACGCGCATGCGCTGCCCCACAGGGGCGAACGGGCAGGACGGTATCGGTGAATCAATTTGCGAACTACGATGTGGGGAGTTCGGCGGCTACGCCGCAAATTTGACGAACGAGAAGACTGCTTCAGGACCATCATTATGATGACCGCTTGTCGGCATGGTTTATGATGCGTATGAACTACAATATCAGTCAATAAGATTATTTCTTCCGTTGATTAACTTCTCCTCAAATACGTTTGCCCCGAGGAGAAATCTTCTGCAAAAAAATGAAAAAAAAGCTCAGAACATCTTGAAAAGTGTGCAGGATTGTGTTAGGATCAAGGTCGTTCGAAAGGCGGCTGAACAGAGCCGTTGGGGCAGCGGCTGTCTGAAGTTCCAGCAAAGAAAACAGGTAGAATGCTTAGTTCATCTCTTAATCCGGATCGAGCCACACTTAATTTCCTGAACGCCTATCCAGAGGATGTGCGCGACGAGGGGGAGCGTCTTCAGAAGGACGGGGCAGTGACTCAAATCTTCGGGAATCACCTCTTCATTCAGGGAAGGGTTGAGACAAAGAAAGGTAGTTTTCGTACCAGCCTGCGCTTGCAGGGCAATCGGTGGTATGGTTCGTGCAGTTGTGAGGATGAGTATCTTTCAGGCGTGTGTCTCATTGCCACCATGGTGGAGCGCATGTATCGCGGAACCAGCATGCCAGAGAGTCCGAATGAGCTCAATGAAGTTCCCCTGGTGGACATATTGGAAGAAAAGCTTGGACGCGACTTGGATGCTCCGGAGGAGGATTATGTTGCGCGGCTGGAGAAGCGCTACAGGAGATTCTCTCTTGAGCAGGAAATTCACGATCACGATCTCGTGCGCCTCAATCCTCGCTGGGAAATTTCCGGTTACGGCGCTTTGGAGCTCTGGCCGACTCCTCCTCATAACATCCTCGAATTCTGGAATTACATCGCTTATGCCTTCGCCAAGAAGCGCATCAGTTTCCCCAGTTTCATGGGCGTCGTGACGGATCTCGGCAAGGTGCAGGCCAGGATGCGCGAGTGGGAGCACGAGAAAGAGATCGGCAAGTGGTACGATCGCATTCGCGGCATCAATGAACGCCCGCCGCAGCCGCCGCGCCTCACGCTTCACTTGCGGCTCATTTCCACGATCAACGAGGCTCATTTTGAGTATCGTCATGCAGAGCATGATGAGTGGGTGTCCATCCGGGACAAGGCGATTCTTGACGAGCTTGCCGGACAATTCAAGCGCGGGGTCTACAAGATGGATCCCCAATCGGATATTCTGCTCAACGTTCTGATTGATTACTGCGAACGCGAGGGCAGTGCGGTGCTGGATCTTGACAAGGAAGAGGCGTGTTGTACGATGAACCGTTTGTTCCACCAGCCGGCGCTCAAGGGTTACCTGCTGAATCTGGATGACTGCTATTTCAAGGTGGTGCGGGAGCCGCTGAAGTGGATTTGCATTGATGATCCTATTGTGCCGGATTGCTACGGTCTGCAGCTTGTGACAGCTGCCGGTGTGCACGTGACTCACTCGGTGCGCCAGCTGCCCGGACTGGAGGAGCTTTACCAGTCTGACGAAACCGTATTTCCCGGTCCTCCACGGTGGTTGGAGGGGACTGAAGTGGAGCCGCGCTACTCGATTCCGAAATCCGTTATCGACAGTTTGGATGGTGTGGAGTTCCTCCGCAAAATCGGTGCCACTCTGCCACCCAGCATGGAGGAGCGGGTTGTGGATATCGAAATGCTGCCGACCTTCCACATGAAGATCGCCGGCGGTCTCACGAGCGCCGATACTGAGCACGTGTTGCTGGAGGTTACAGCGCAGGATAAACCCGGACGTCGCAAAGAACGCCTTGGCAAGGATGATTGGGAGGTCGTGGAGCAGGTGCGAGTCAAGGACGGCGTCCTGCTGCGATTTATTCGTGATTATCTCTATCCCATTCCCGCGATCCTCGAGGAAATGGCGTTTACGTACGGACTCTCCCGCCGCAAGGAGGACAGTCCGGAAGAGTTGGAGGCGACGGATAAGCGAGACCCCGAATTCAAGAACGTATTTGAGGATATCGATCGTTGGCTGCGTGAGGAAGTGTATGGGACAGACGAAAACGTGCCTGTCAACGTCTTCAAGACCCGCATTACGAAGCAGTTCCCGGAAAAATTTGCCGAATGGGTGAAAAATATCCCGGAGACGGTGCAGGTGAAACTCGACGACAGTTTGCAATCGCTGCTGGCGGATCCCGTTGCTGCGTCCATTCGTTTTGAGGTGGTGAAGCAAGAGATTGACTGGTTTGACCTGCGCGTCGTCTTTGATGTGGAGGGGCTTTCACTCTCCAAGGAGCAGATTCGGGCTCTTGTGGCGGCTCGCGGTGGTTATGTGCGCATGGATGACGGACGCTGGATGCGCCTCGAAATCAAGCTGAATGAGGATGAGCGTGATGCTGTGACGAAGCTGGGGCTGGACCCCTACGATCTCTCCGGCGAAACGCACCGTATGCATGCCTTACAGCTTGCCGACCCCCGGGCGGCAGAAGTCTTCGACCCACAGGCCTGGGCGAAAATCAAGGAACGTACGGCAGATATCCAGATTGACGTGCGCCCGGATGTGCCGAGCTCCCTGCAGGCAACACTGCGTCCATACCAGATTGAAGGATTCCACTTCCTGGCCTATCTCGCTGTCAACGGGTTTGGCGGCATTCTGGCCGATGATATGGGGTTGGGCAAAACGATACAGTCCATCACCTACGTGCTTTGGCTGCGTGAGGAGTTTGTCCGCAAGCATGCTCGCGGTAAGAAAAAGGTGGATGTTCCGCCGGTACTCATCGTGTGCCCGAAGTCAGTGCTGGATGTGTGGGCCGGAGAGACGGAGAAGTTTGCGCCCGGCGTGCGCGTGATGGTGATTCGCAACAAGAATCAGGCAGATGTCAAGCATATCCTCAAGAATGTGGATATGGTGGTGATCAACTACGCCCAATTGCGCGTTTGCGGCGAGCAAATCAACTCCATTAAATGGCTCACGGTCATTCTCGACGAGGGACAGCAAATCAAAAATCCCGATTCGAAAGCGGCAAAGGCTGCGCGTGAGATTATGGCGTACAACCGCCTCGTGCTCTCCGGCACCCCCATTGAAAATCGCCTGCTGGACATGTGGTCGCTCATGGCCTTTGCGATGCCGGGTGTGTTGGGTAGTCGCGCTTATTTCAAGAAGAGATTTGACAAGAGGAAGGATGCTCAGAGCCAGAGTCGTCTCGCCGCCCGTCTCAAGCCCTTCTTGCTGCGTCGCACCAAGCAACAGGTTGCCAAGGATCTTCCCCCGCGAACCGAGGAGGAAGTTTATGCGAAGATGGAGGGCATTCAGCTGCAGCTTTACAGGCATGAGTTGCACCGCATCCAGAAAGCCCTGTTGAAGGTGGATTCGGATGAAGAGGTGAAGCCCAACTCCTTTGCTATTTTGCAGGGGCTCATGAAGCTGCGTCAGATCTGCTGCCATCCCGGACTCATCAAGGACAAGAATGGTGAGGCCAAATACAGGAAGGCGGAGAGCGCCAAACTCAATTCGCTCTTCTACCTGCTCAACCAGCTGCGCGATGAGGGTCACAAGGTGCTCGTCTTCTCCCAATTTGTGCAGATGCTGGATATTATTCGTGACCGTCTCGTGGAGGAAAATTCGCCTTTCCACTATCTCACGGGGCAGATCAGTGATCGTAAGGGAGTGATTGAAAGTTTCCAGACGACGAAGGAGCCGAGCGTGTTCCTGCTTTCGCTGAAAGCCGGTGGCGCAGGGTTGAACCTGACCTCCGCCTCTTATGTGGTGCTCTACGATCCGTGGTGGAATCCAGCCGTGGAAAACCAGGCTATCGACCGCACACACCGCATTGGTCAAAAAAATAAGGTGATTGCCTATCGTCTGTTGACTCGCGATTCTGTGGAGGAGAAGATACGGGTGCTTCAACACCAGAAAAATATGTTGGTTACCAATGTATTAGGCGACGAAGGATTTGCAGCCAGCCTTGATCTCAAGGATCTACAGTTCATTTTGGCTCACGGCGGGGAGGACGACAGTGACGAGGAGGAACCGATAGAGGACGGTGATGAATAGGCTGAGCTCTTGCTGCCTGTACGCGCTTTTTTCGGCTCTGCTTCTGAGCGGCTGCGGAAAGGAGGGGGCTCAGAGTTCTGCCGCCGCTGCTGCACGACAGGGAATTCTCTTGTTCGGCAACAATGCAGAACCGCAGAGTCTTGATCCTCATAAGGCGACGGCTGTGGCGGATGGGAAAATCATTTCTTCCCTGTTGGAGGGATTGGTGCGTCCGGATGTTCGCGAATCCGGGAAAGTGCATCCGGGAATGGCAGAAAGTTGGGAGAGGAATGATGATGCAACGGAGTGGCGCTTCCACCTGCGCGAAGCATTCTGGAGCGATGGAAAGCCTGTGACTTCATACGATTTTGCGTACGCTTTCCATCGGTTGCTACATCCCGCTTTCGGTGGCCGCTACGCCGAGATGCTTTACCCGCTGCGAGGAGCGCGTGCGTACAATCGTGGGGAAATTGACTGGGAATCTGTGCAGGGCGTGAGCACGCCGGACGCACGAACTCTGCTACTGCGGTTTGAAAATCCTGCTCCGCATTTGCTGCAGATGCTGCTGCATTATACATGGTTCCCATTGCCGGCGCATCACGTGGAGGCATTAGGGGGCATGCTGGATCGGCGCAGCTTGTGGACTTCTCCTGAGAAATGGGTGGGGAACGGCGCATATCTGCTGCAGGAGCGGCGAATGAATGACTATCTCTCTGTCGTTCCCAATCCTCGTTACTGGCGAGCAGGCGAGGTACGCAACCGCGGTATTCGCTTCCTGCCTATTGTGAATGGCTACACGGAAACACGGATGTTTTTTGGAGGGAAGCTGCATATCACCAACAATGTACCGCCGGAGATGTTGGAGATGGCGCGCGCTCGTGCCCCGCGAGAATTTTGTCGTGATCCTTACTACTGCACGATTTTTTACCGTCTGAACACGAATCGCAAGCCGTTGGATGATGTGCGGGTGCGGCGTGCACTTTCGCTGGCGATTGACCGTGAGGCTCTCGTTGCGCGCGTCGTGCATGGTGCGGGAAAGGCTGCATATGGGTTCACTCCCCCCACGGGTACGTACAGAGAGGTTGACCGTTCCGCCGTCGGGATGACACAGATTGAGCGGGAAGCTGAAGCACGGCGTTTATTAGCGGATGCCGGTTTCCCCAAGGGTAAAGGGTTTCCGACGCTGGAACTCATGACGACGTCTCGCGATGTTCAACGGGTGATGGGCGAGTGCATTCAGTCCATGTGGAGTCGCGTTCTGGGGGTGCAGGTAGAGATTCGCGCTTGTGAATGGACTGCCTACAAGGCGGCGCAGCAAAATGGCGAGTATGATATTTCTTCTTCCTCGTGGAGTGGCGATTACGCAGATCCTGCCACATTTGTCGAACTATGGCGCACCGGGGCAGGGAACAACTGCACCGGCTGGGGGAGCAATGCCTGCGACGCCGCGCTGGATGCCGCCAATGCTTCCTCCACGACGGAGGAACGCATGCGAAAGCTTTCAGAGGCGGAGAGAGAGGTGCTGCGTGGTTGCCCTGTTATTCCTCTCTACTGGAGTGAACGTACTTATTTGAAAAGCTCGTTTGTAGCAGATGGCTGGCATCCTCTGCTGCTTGATCAACATCCGTTGGATGCCGTGGAGCTGCGACAGACCCCTCTTGCTGAGCCATGATGCGATTCCTTATCAAACGCGTGCTGCAAGGTGCCTTTGTGATATTCGTGTTGGATACTCTCACGTTCTTCCTAGTGCGCGCCTTGCCCGGCAATCCCTTCCTGGGTGAGCGCAAGCTGCCGGATCATGTGTTGGCACAACTTAACAGCCTGTATGGTCTGGATGCCGGCGCATGGGAGCAGTACGCGCGCTATTGGCGGGAGATTTTATTGCATGGAGACTTTGGTCCTTCACTCGTGCGAGAGGGTGCGCAGGTCTCCCAAATTATCGCTCAGTCTTTTCCAGTCTCTCTTCTCCTCGGCAGTGTCGCCATGTTCATTGCCGTCGTGGCAGGTATTCCCGCCGGCATGCTGGCGGCGTACTACCGCAACCGCTGGCCGGATGCGCTGCTCATGCTGGGAGCCGTTGCGGGAATTTGCATTCCCGCTTTTGTCCTAGCTCCGTTGTTGGGAATCTCGCTGGGGATGCATGTTCCCGGGTTAAGTGTGGCGGGGTGGGATCATCCTCTCTGCGTCGTGTTGCCGGCCGTTGCGTTGGGAGCGGTGAACGCGGCGTATGTGGCGCGTCTCACCCGCGGTGGCATGGTGGAGGCGCTTTCATCTGATTTCGTGCGCACGGCGCGGGCGAAGGGGGCGGGTCCGTCTCGTATCTTGTGGAGGCACGCTCTGCGCAGCGGGTTGCTGCCTGCAGTGGCATATCTCGGCCCGGCCTTTGCTGCGCTTATCACCGGTTCATTCGTGGTGGAGACCTGTTTTCAGGTGCCGGGTATGGGGCTGCATTTTGTGAATGCCACCACGGATCGTGATTACTTCCTCATCCAGGGGCTTGTGTTCTGCTACGGCGTCCTCATTGTGGTCGCTAATTTAGTTGTGGATATCCTGCTAGCCTGGCTTAATCCTCGCATACGATCTGCTACATGAAAAATTTGAATGCCAGTCAAGGTTGCTCTTTGTGGCAAGACGCCGTCCGGCGGCTCTTGCGCAATCGCGCCGCAGTCCTTTCAGGCATTTTCCTGCTTTTGATAGCAGCGATATGTTTTGTCCTGCCCCTCTTTCCTTGCATCCCGAACCCTAACACGACGAATCTCGATGCTCTTGCGCAGGGCAGCAGCTGGCAACATTGGTTCGGCACGGATCATCTCGGTCGCGATATGCTGGCTCGTGTGCTCTACGGCGGTCGTATTTCCTTGCTTGTCGGTTTCGCGGCTACGACCGTTTCCCTCATTCTCGGACTGTTCTACGGGCTGGTGTCAGGGTACGTGGGCGGGCGTGTGGATTCATGGATGATGCGCGCGGTAGATGTGCTCTTCGCTCTACCATTCATTGTGGTAGTGATCGTGTTTTCGCTGAGCATCGAGGAGCCCTGCCGCGAAGTCACCTCATGGGTGGTGACCCATACCGGGTGGAGCAGGGATTCGGTGGCGCCTCTGATGGGGCTCGTGCCCCTTTTCCTCGCGATCGGCGCGCTCGGCTGGCTCACCCTTGCCCGCATTGTGCGTACGCAGACTCTCGTCCTGCGCGAGCAGGAATATGTACTAGCTGCCCGCTCCCTCGGTCTCGGGCATTGCACGATTCTCCTCCGCCATATTGCTCCGAATCTCCTTGGCTCCGTCATCGTGTATACGACCCTTGCCGTTCCGGGCATCATGCTCACGGAATCCACGCTTTCCTTTATCGGGCTGGGGGTGAAGGCGCCGAATTCTTCATGGGGAACCCTCATCAAGGAAGGAGCGGATCGGATGGAGGTGGCGCCCCAGTTGCTGCTCTACCCGGCGCTTTTCTTTTGTCTCACTCTACTGGCGCTTAATTTCCTCGGGGATGGCTTGCGCGATGCGATGGATCCCAAGAGCACCGGAGATTGACTCTCCTCACTTCGTTGGTGCAAACGCATCAGGGAATGCATTTACTTATTTGGGTACGTGGGAGTCAGCAGAGGTCATAGTGCCCAACCTCCAAAGGGGAAGGAGCGAATCCAAACCGGACAATTCAGCTGGATACCCATGAACATAGAGCAGCAGAATGACTCCGAACGCATCCGGGGAATTGCAGAGCGTTGTCTGCAAAGGTTAGGAAACCGCCGTATGCCATAAAAGGCACGTACGGTGGTGTGAGAGGGGGCGAAAGCCCCCTACTCGATAAAAGATGCACGTATAATTTCAGTTCTCACTCTTGAGAATTATTTTGTTCAATTCATACTTTTTCTGTGCCTTGTGTATCATATCTATGATTTCCGGCTTTATTTCACCGCCGTAAATATATAAAACTGCGCCTATAATATCTGCTCCTCTATACGGGAAAGGAATAGCTCCTTTATCTAGCATAGCTTTAACTAATTCAACATCATTCTTTGATATCACAACCATCAGGACTGTCATAGCAAGCCCATCATGGAAGCAGACATCATTAACTTCCTCGGGATGTTCTTCTATTGCCTTTAACATTCTTGCCGGGAATTCCTTTGCATCATCCCCACATTTGACGCTGTTAATAACTTCAAAGAGGTGACTACGGTACTTGAGCTCAATTGCTTTTTGGCTATCCATAAAAGCAGGATGTTTTGGATCTCCCGGCACTTCAAATGAATCGGCATAAGCATGAGTGAATGCGAAAATCGCACAGATAAGCGACAACAAAAATACTTTCTTCATACAACAGCAACGTATCATGACCGACGGAGGAGAGTCAATTGAAAAGTAAGTCATATTGTGAGCATACATCGCACAATTTGCACAAAATAACGTAGCTGGTTATGGTTTTGACACAGCGGCGGGAAGTGTGCCCTCCCGAAAGAAAGCCTCTCCCTTGAATCCTGCTTCGCCTCCCTGATTGACTATGCCAAAACTCTCAATCTTCTGTAAAGCTGCCCTCTCCCCCCTTGTATTTTTCTTGCAACGATCAGGGATACCTGTAACTCCCCCTAAGTTCCCAGACCCGCCACTTTTTCAAGGTGACGGGCCTTTCCTTGGGTACGTCAGGCATGACGTGTAACTGGGGTGAAAGTCCCCAAGAGCTGCTGACAGAGCTGGACCAATCATGCATTGCAAGTTTTTTGGGCTCCCTCGATAAAAAATCGGCACGTATCAATGGAGAAACAATATCGAGCTTCTCATGTTGACATGACAACCACATGCTCCACCGTGAGGGAAGTAGACTCTTCATTTTTGACACGCCCCTATGAGTGTCCACAAGCTGCTACGGTTGCAGCGGAGGACAAACTTCTAAATAGAAAGGAAAAAATATGTCAAAAGTCGATATTCGTGAAATTCTGGGCAATGGCCAACCCTGTGAAGGTTTGGAACCAGCTTGGTATGACGAGATTACCGTGGATTTTCAACGGGAAGATTCAGAGAATGGTACTGACTCAGCTGATAGTCTTGGTACCGTTAATGTTAATTTCCGTGTTCCTGAGAAGCACGTGGCAACCATCACAATTGGTAATTTTACTGTAGATGATTAGGGACATCTAAGCATCTATAGGAAAGGAGAAACAGAAAAGCTCTTGCATCTTGGAATGGATGCAGGAATTGATGGTGAACCCGGCGAACGCGGCGGACACGAGGCATGGACCAAGACAGGTTCTGTCCAACTGATTCCGGGAGACTATGTTATCGAGATCAATCAGGAGAATGCAGATTACATTAAAGGTGATCCTCGCTTTAATGTGTCGAAGTGTAAGCTTTCTCTCACGGCCACAAAAGAGGAAGCTGTTTTGCGCTCTTTGGCTGTAAATTTCACACGCAGCTCCGTCATTCTTAATAAAGAGAAAACTCAGGATATTGAGAATTGCTATTGTACATCTGGTTACGTCTACACGGGTGTTCTGAAGGGGTCTTTTTATACTGGCACCGCTCAGTCAGGGTTTGTCGAGCGATATTCAAGGGAATACGGCGAAACTCACACAGGTGGCTGGATGTCTAATGACAGTCCTTGGTGCAGAACTGAAGTAAAAACTTCTGCGGAGCAAGGTGACGCTGATCCTACGCGTATCGATATGAGCAAGCGTTTCGATCCTGATTTGGATAAGGAAACCTTGTGGCCGGATACCAGTTGTCCGGCGGGTACATTCGATGGGCATACCTATCCTTATGGTAAACGTAAAGGATATATCATCGATACGCCGAAAATAGCAGGTTCTCATCATCCCGATGAGCTCCGGAGTGGTATCCTTATCCATCTTGGCGAGTTCGGAGGATCTGAGGGGTGTTTAAGCCTGCAAGATGAAAGTTTGTGGGAGAAACTCGTAAAGGCCATGGAGGTAGCCAATAAACATCCTGAGACTTACAAGATCAGCATCTCGTACGGCGGCAACACTCCGAATCCCTTTAGGCACCCGGAGTCGGCAGAAACAAAGGCGGAATGAAGGTAGCTAGATAGAGCTAAACTCCGCTATCAAGGTCATGACACCATGTCATGACCTTATTTTTTCTCGGAAGCTTGCTGCTCTAGAATCCTGTAAAAGACTCTATACTTATCCTGAGCTTTTCTGATCAAGCTAAACACTTTAGCGTATTCAGGATTTGTTTCTCTTTTGGCCTCCCAATAATAACTTCTTGCAGAAGGAAAAGGTATCGCGCCTTTTTCCAACATAAGCGCCACCATTTCTTCATCATTTAAGTAAAAAGCAATCGAAAGCGGGGTCATCGTCGAGACGCCCACGCTTAACATATCATTCAATTCTTCCGGATGAGCCCAGATGTGTTCCATTACCTTATCTCGTGAGACTTTTTTATCTCGATAGTCCAGTAAAAGAAGCAGCATTGCACTCTCATAGTGCCGTTTATCGCCGGGTACTGAGAATTCAGGATGATTGGGGTTGCCTGGGCGATAAACGCACCGCTCCTCTGCATACACGGAAGGAAGAAGCAGAGACAAGCCTACAAATGCGGTTAAAATATTCTTTGGCTCTGTCCTACCACAGTGGTGATTTTATGTTATCTTAAATTAAGATAGTTAGGCATAGGAAGATCAATGGGTAATGCGTGTTCTGCTTGAGTGCCCGCTATTTCATTTGCATTATCTCTCTTCCATTTTTGTGTGAAATAAAGCCAATCATTTATTTTCCATCCACTAATTTTAATATTTTCAAGATTATATTGCACAATAGCATATTGCCAATTAGTAATTCTCTTTCCACTAATTACATCGTATGTAGATTTAAGAAAATTAACTAGAGTTTTTCTTAAATCAGAGCTTAATTTAAACTGATTTCTTACATTGTCTTTATAATGAATGATATATTCCGGTTCATAAAACGAAATACGCGCAACAGGCACTTGTTTACCTCTGGATGAACCATCATAAACTTTAAAATAAGGATTACCAATACGATTAGTGCCAGAATCTACAGAAATTGCATAATCTCTTCCTTTAGAATCATGTTGCATATAGCCAACTAAGGCCATTTCGTTTAATATCTCTCCATCAATATATGGTCCATAATGGAGTCCTCTCGTGATTTTTTCTTTTTTCATCTTTGTTATGTTGCTTTATTCTAGTTCTGTGAAAAAAAATCAACACTGTGGTAGGACAGAGCCTATTCTTTTTCACAGGCTCGTTATGCCACACTAAAAGCCTTGGGTCAAGATTTAACAATAAAAATTTTGACATAGCGGCGGGAAGTGTGTCCTCCCGAAAGAAAACCTCTGCCCTTGAATCCCGCTTCGCCTCCCTGATTGACTATGCCGAAACTCTCAACCTCCTGTGAAGTCGCCTTCTCCCCCTGTATATTTCTTGCGACGATCAGGGAATACCTGTATTCATTTTTGACACGTCCCTTATGGTGTCCACAAGTTGCTACGGTTGCAGCGGAGGACAAACTTCTAAATAGAAAGGGAAAAATATGTCACAGTTAGACATTCAGACGGATACCGAGGGGCGCTTCATCGCTCTTTCCGGTAATTTCATTAAGCAGACTAAACTGGTGCCCATTTTTCGACACATTGGAAGCTAATTTAAGCCCCCTTTTTTGTGTACATCAGGAGTGTAGCTCTCTTATATCATCCGGCAACTTCGGATGTCAATCCATTTTTTGGCGCGATTTTGTAGCGTAGGCACTGCGGTCGGAGAGGAAAAATTTCGCCAAAAATTCGCCGCCATCGGGGACTCGGCAGACTCCCGGTACATCTCAGGACTCCTGGTAACCCAACGCCAGGGCAAACGCATTGGGAAATGCGTTTGCCTATGTACGATGTGCGACACGCACGATGGCCCCGTTGAGGGCGCACGCGCAGCGGGCGGTAAGTGCGGATGGACAAAGGCGCAGCCTTTGCCCGCAGGGCGAACCGGCAGTGTGGTGCCGGTGAGTCAATTTGAGGAGTTCGCGCGCCGTGCGGTGCGGGACGCTTGTTGTCATGATTTTTGACGCGTATAAACACAGATATCAGTCAATAAGTGCATTTCCTCTGTTGATTAACTTCTCCTCAATTGCGTTTGCCCTGACCCAACGCTGAGTGAGGCCGTTCTTTGACGTAGTATTCCAGCCACTCTGCCGTCATCTCCATAGCTTCTTCTAGTCCTTCACTAAATCCGGACTAATGCCACATTCAAAGCGATCTGAACATGAGTCTTTGCTCCGCTCAGAGCTTCCAATGCCACCGTTTCCTTGAACTCAGCGCTGTAACGCTCTCTCTTGTGTATGTTTTCGTTTTGCATGTGCGTGTGTTGCTCGAATCATACGCACGCCTGTTGTGTTGCACAAGCAAAAGGGAGCTTAACCCACTTCTTAAATTCCGGCACCATTATAATTTTTCCGTAGCCTTCATGTATTGCGAACCAAAAAGAACTTGAAACCTACCTATCATATCCGAAAGATCTGCTCAGGTTGGGAGTCGTAATTCACTCCATCGCCTGATTAAGCTTCTGAGTTTCTTTTCTGAGGAGAGGGTATAGTCCACAACCCAACTATTGTCATCATTAATTATTTTATTCAGATGATTGATTACAAAAGAGACAATCCAAAGATAATATTCGTTCGACTCCTGTATCTTTTCCTTCTTACACTGGAAAACTACTAATAAGTCACGAGCAATATCTTCATAATCTGATGGCTCAAATTGATCTTCGTTTCTCTCAAGATAAGATTTTACTGAACCTAAATAATAAAAAAAGGCTTTATTACCCATATAGGTCAAATCTTCTGTATAGTACCCGAAATTTTCCTCGAATAACGCAACAGCATCTTCTTGATTTTTACCAAAAAAATGCTCCAATGCAGACCGTTCATCCAGATCTAAACCATTTGAAGGGCTAATGTCTAATCGGCTCAATGGATATTCCCTCTTTTTCATACTATCGGCAATCTTTCAAGAACGATGTGCACTTCGCAAGATTCTCAGCTGCCTCTGCGTATTCCGATTGATGAGACCTTTCTTATAAAACTGGTGCCCATCTTTCGACGCTTTGGAAGCTCATTTAAGCTTCCTTTTTTGTGTACATCAGGCGTGTAGTTTTCTTATATCATCCTGTAACCTCGGATGTCAAGCCATTTTGGGCGCGATTCAGGGCAAACGCATTAGAAAATTGGATTCATTTTAAGGAAGGGGACAAGTAGTTCATTTATGCTCTAATTCGTTGCCAAACAATATGTCATCGAGTATATCTGTATCCCACGTTGCCCTCAGTCTCAGCCTCTG
>CANQJI010000010.1 GCA_947624205.1 uncultured Akkermansia sp.
TGCCTTCCCCACATGTTCAGCTCGTAGCCCTGAGAGGTACGCTTCACAAGCCATGCGGGGTCACTCTCCTCGATGTTAGGGTTGTTCATCGAGTGGTAATACTTCGGCAATGATTCACTTTGGCACCCGTTCAGCGCCACCACCATTCCCAGTGTCATCACGATTCGTTTCGTTTTCATCTGTTTTATCTGAATTCGTTGGTTGGTTAAAACTCTAACTTCCGCATATGATCTGCCGCCAGACAGTACTGTCTCGCCGCCTCCGTCATGTCTGCACTCACTCCCTTGCCATAATACTTTGCCCATGCCTGCCCGGCTTCCTTGTAGAATGTGATCAAAATCGGTAATTGTACCCTAGCTTGACCCCTAACGAACATACTCGGCCTTGATAATAATCACAACCGAAATTGTCAAAGGGTTGATAGACGAGATTGACATATGAAAACTGAGCAGCCAAGGCGAGAGAATTGTGCTCATCAAAATGCACTGTCAATCCCGCTTCGGCGCCGCCGTAAAATCCCCACGAATTTTCCCGCAAGTGCTCACTGCACGACTCGTTGATACGTGTCCCATCTGGCCCTATGAAACTATCATAACCATAGTAGGAATCCGCAGCGGAAGATGTAACCAAGCCGACAAAAATGCCCGCAAATAAGTCCACAGAATCAACAATTTTGAAATCATGGCGGAAACCAAACGCAATATAGTAATTCTGTACCTCCCACTCATTACTGCTCCCCCAATAGTAGGAATCGCTCACACCCGCCTCACTCACTGTATCAAAACCCATCGCACAACCGATGCGCACGTTGATTGAATTGCGGGAATCCGCTATGTAATAAAACAGGCATTCTATGCCTCCCGTATCAATGCGCGGGTTACGCCCGTATTTTTCCGGGCTATCCAATTCGACTTGATCATTCAGTGCAAAGTTGAAAATTGTGTTAAACTCGACGCCAAACTTATTCGTTTCATTCTCTTGCCTGCCGTATGCTGAACAGAACGTCATAAGAGCCACAAGTATGCTGAATAGTTTCTTCATTGTTATGAATTGTTTTTAGATATGAGTTAATTAAAATGCTGAGAATTTATGGAAGCAAAACGATTTATGCAAGTTTAACAGTGCTAACAATTATGAATTGTTGTATTGGAGGAAAACCGATAGAACACCATTAATATCTGCATCAGAGATCGACACAGACACCTCTCCATTCTTTCCTTTTAGCGAATTTTTCTCGAGAGAATCAATCACTTTTTTCCTGATGTCCTCTGCATCGTTTTTCCCCATTTTCCCCATGAAATACTCACCGAAAGAAGCATCAGCTTTGGCTTGCGCACGAATTAGGTCCTCCAATTTCTCCGAAGAGGTCACAATAAGCATCACCTTCTCTGCCGCACGCACATAGGGGAAAGGCTGGTGACGGAAGTAATAGCCATCCTTCCAAGTAGCTTCCGGAGAAGATACGGAGTCAGGGAGAGAATGGGTGGCTCTAATCTGCTCATCTGTCATAGCGAAATAGCAGTGACTGAAAATGATAGGATCCAGTGACTTGACCTTCTTCTGATCTTCTTCTGGGAACATAACCTCCGCAGAGATGTAATCATCCGCAGCAACGTCAATATGCACCCATTGCTCCCCAAGTTTCACCTTGTTCCAAGCCTGCTCAATCTTGTTTTCGCCAAACCGATAGGAGCCGACAATATATTCGTTCTCAATACCAGCCATGGTAAGCAGTAACATGTAGGCTCGTGCATAACCAGCACTCGTGGCTCGCTTTCCAAGCATTGCATAAACCACCAAATTCTCTTGATCCGCCTCAAGCAACCTCCTATCATAGCGTACCTCGCGACACAACCGATCATGCAGAGCGAGAGCCAACTTATACTGATCATCCTTCGCGGACTTCTTCGCCTCACAATACCACTGCCATGCCTCACGATAGGCCTGATACTGGGCAGCCGTTAAATTCTGCATTTTCCATTCATCAAGCTCATTTATACGATCTTGGACACCGCAGTATTGTGGATCGGCTTGAAGATTTTTTTTGAGTTTAAGTTCGAGTTCTTCTTTCTCATTTTCGAAAAGACATAACATACGCGCAAGATCCGTGTACGTCACGGGGAGACGGTGGCGGGCGACCCCATCTTCTTCCCCACCATCTTGGGAATCAAACACACTTTCTTTCCCCAGCACGAAAAGGTGCCGGCATTCCCAAGAGAGTTTAGAAAGTTTCCCTCGCGCCTGCCATACAGTCGAAGCATTACGCCACGTGATCAGCTCATGACAACGGGCAAGGCGATACGTTAAGAATGGAATAAGATCATCCTCGTTATCAACATGGTAGATGTCACCCTGCCCCAAACTTTTTGAAGGTTTCCATGGTTTCCATTCCGTCATACCAAAAGCACGAGCAGGTACAGGTTTTTGCTCCCATAGCTTTTTGTTCAACACATTCAATTGGGTAAAATCATCTTCTTTTAAGGCGCTTATAAAAATTTTTACTACTTGGGGAGGTCGAAGCTCACCCGCCTGGATCGCGTCCTGCAACTTCTTCTCTTCTTCTATAGCAGCTCTCACCATCTCGTTGCGCGCAATCTGCTGCACTTTCCTCTGCTCGTGTTCCGATTGTATGGCCACGATCAGCGCAATGATCAAAATCGCTGCGAATCCTATAATCCGCAGCCGCATCAAACGTGTTTCACGTCTTATTTCCCATATACTTTTTTTCCTTTTCATTATTGCTTGTTTTAAATTAATTTTCTGTTTTAGGCAATGGCAATTGCCGCTCCATAACTCTCTCCACATTTCTCCTCTCTATCTCTCCCTGCTTCTCTTCCTCTGTGAAAACCATATCACTCGACGCACGCCCTACCCGTTTGAAATCGGGGCCTTCCACTTGCAACCAAGATCCGACATGCTCTTGATCACCATCCGCCCATGTCGTGTCATAATGATACCACTTATTATTTCCTACATTCACTAGGTTCCACGCATGCCAACCGGGTAATTCCTCTTTGCGAGAGCAAACACCGGCAACTGGCAAGGATCGAACCCCGACCATGGCCAACAGCAGACCATACGTCTGTGCATACCCCTCGCAAATTGCCTTTCCGCGAGTTGCATAGAGTACAAATTTGCTACGGTTCTTATAAAACACACTGTCCTCTCGAATCGCATCTGCCTTTTCTTTGCTTGAGCTTTTTTGTGTACCCCTATCGTAATCAACATGTTTACACAAAATCGCCGCAATAACGTAAGCCTTCTCCTCTTTTGAAAGCTGCTGAAATTTAAATTGGGGAGTTTCCAGCTCGGCAAGCCAATCCAGCAGTTTATGAAGAGCTTCTATCTCATCTTTGCTCAGACGCGTCCAATCTCCATCATTGACTGTACGAAGTATGCGATAAAAGTCCGTATAAAAAAAGGTGAGGCAGTGTTTTCCATTATCTAGATCTTCAAGGTTTACATCGGACAAGTAATAGTTCAAACTCTCCGCTATGGGGGAACATAAATTGCGTAGATCCGGACAAGAGGATTGAAAGATTACACGATCCCTTCCTTCGCGAACCATCTGATCCGCTAGCGAATATAAGTCATTACTATTGTCAACGATTGGCGTTTTGTTAGAAGGGAACGGATTCTTATTCGCTGTCACATTTCTATACAAGAATAAGCCGATATCCCCTACAGAAAGAGGCTTAAGTCCGAGCGTCTCAATTGTCTCCCGTAGTTTTTTATCCGGGGCTGCCCGCTCATATTCATTCTGATGGAGAATCTCCTGATCCCTTGGCGTCACGTGGCGCACCCAATCCGGCATATTTTGAATCACCCGACCAAGCAACGTTTGTTCCGGTAATGGAGCCGATATATAATCCAATACACACCAAAATGTATATGCTAAAACGACAAAGATGCTAAGCATCCCTACCAATCGTTTAACCTGCATAGCTGTTGTTGTTTCTTCCTTCATTGCTTCATCTATTCGATAATTTTCTGAGTTCTTCCGCTATAGGGATCTCCTTGATAGAGGCATACGCCCTGCTCCATACCAGACAAACATAGACAAAGACCACTCCCCAACTACTTCTCATCAACCACAACTGTTGCTCGAGCAAGACCTTCTTGTTATCATCATTCACCACCTCCTTCCACTGCTTTTGCGCTAAATCAACGTATTTTTCCTTATAACCTTCTTCATTCGTTATAGACGACCACGTTATAGCACTTTTACCCGTACCTTCCTCCTCCGCCTTGATCCATTCGGAAAAATCTAACGGACCAAAAAAACCTTGCGCTGACGAGCTTTTCTGGGGGGATAGTTCCAAAATCTTACCCCACTGTTTACGTGCCGCCGTCTCAATTTCTTCTTTTTCAGGCAACTTCTTCAAACCACCCTCATTTCCCGACATCTTCTGCAGCAAGCTATCACCTGCATATATAAACAAATAAAAAAGAATTGCAATCACCCAACCTGCGCACACATACGTTATATACTGATCCAGATGATCTCTCACCCAGCCATGGCATGCCATCCTGCTAACCAACCACGTCAGCACCCCGACGGTCGGTAAAAAAGACAAACCAACCAGCAAGAACTGCCCCCAGCTCCCATCACTGAGCAGCTGTCCCACCTCCAACTCGTATATATTATAGCTCATTCGGGGGGGGCTGATGATTTGATTTACTGATGGGTCTTATATACACCTCCACTCGACGGTCAACGCCAGAACTTAGGCGACTTTTATCTGAATCATACCTCCCCTTCTCTGCATCAACCGAAAAAGAAAGAGGTGTCAGCCATGCAGCGGAATAGCACTTGAAATATACAGGAACAGGAGGGTTCCCGTTACCCTTCTCAATAAAGCAACAATAACTACCCTCTCCCCCTCCTAATAATGTGATAATCATGTTTTTTATACACACAGCCCTCCTTAGCCCCAGCCATGGATTAAGCTGATCATTTTCCAAGGAGTTCGCATGCATTCCACCAGACAGAGTATCATCCGTATGACCTATGATCTCTACCATAACCCCCACGTAGTCTTCCGATAAATTCTCACATGTATTGCGAATTTTTCCTATAACTTTTTCCTCTAATTTAGCTTTTATTGTTGTTTCAGAAACCTTCTCGAGCGGACCCTCCTTATTCAAGGAAACAAATTGATCGCTTGCTCCACTCTTAAATCGAATCTCATTTTCATTCAAAACAACGCGTTGTTCACGGGAATTCTTATCAACAGCTTTCTGCTTTTCGTTTAGCTGTTCAACAACTCTCTTCTTCGTATCGTCTAGTTCCTTTGTCCTCTTATTTAGTTCCTTTGTCTTCTCATCTAGCGTTTTGTTTAGGTTTTTGTTTTGTTGCTCTATGTTTTTAATCGTCAGATCTTTCTCCTTCAACTCGGTCCTTAAATTCGCGATCTGAGTGTTTAAATCTCCCATTTCATCCTTTTTCCCATCCTCATTATTATCCAACTCAGAGTTCCAGAGAGCATAATTGATACGGCGCATGATGTCCTGAGCACGATTATCCTTGCTATCCTGTCCAAATATTTTTTTCCTACCAACAGAATATTTATCATCTTGCAGGAAATACCAAGCCAAAAGACAAACGGCTGCATTATAATTTTCTTGAGCTTCCTTCAAAACCTCCCCCGTACAACCGAACGAAGCAATTTTTTCCTTAAGATCCTTAAACTGATCTTCATTACTCATTAAATCTGCTTCTGTCAATTCTCTTTCCCTATCCTCTCTTTTCCTCCTATCCATTCGGATCACCTCATATAACATCTTAGCTAAAACAGGACGCTTGACGGCATCACGCTCATTTGTTTCACCTTGGTAATTCTGAACGGACAAACCTCTATTCTTACACAATATTTTATATTCCTCCACAACATGATCTACCACGTAATCGTCACCCCCTAGTGAATTGATATACAAAACGAAGGCAAAAACGAAGAACACCAGGAACATGTCACTGATGCTCGGCCAATAATTAATCTCACCTGAATGATTTGACAAGCTCATAACACAGAATCGCAAAAATGACTAGCAGACATCAGCCCCGTGAATTGGACGAAGGAATAGAAGCAGCTTGCGTAGGCGCTCCCGTTCGCCTCCTGAAAGCCGAAACAGTCCTGTGCACCTTATCTAAATCCGCTCGCAGCTGCTCGGAGGAGGCTTTGATTCCCGCCGCGCTGGAATTGAGAACGTGAGATTCAACTGTCCACTGCGATATATCCCTTTGCACTGCATTAAACTTCTCGTTGACCATGGTGTTAAGATGCTCCAGCATAGAAAGGAACTTTTCGGAGTTATCCTGTGCGGTAAGCAGCGTACCAAGCTGATTCGACGCCTGCTGCACATTTGCCGTCAACTGATTCACCCCGTTGGAAAGCCCTTTCCATTCCTCGCCCACAGCACCGACGCTCTTAGCCACAATGTCCACCTCTTCTACTGCCGTAGTCAAGTTTTGCTGGTTTTTGACCATAGCGTCTGTCAGACTCCTAGCGTTTCTCAGCACCTGTTCAAGATTCTCAGACTGCTTGCGAGCTTCATCATACGCCAGCTGCCAGCGTTGCCAATCATCATTTAGGCGCTTGAAAGTTTCATCTATTTTAGTTCCAAGATGTCTCATCCTATCATCGTTACCATGAATAGTATCTACAAATCCGCGCAGCTTATCTGCTACCCCTGTATAGCTACTAATCGACTCAGCAAACGCTTCAACATTATTCGCAAACTTCTGTAAGTTTTCTGAAAACTTCCCCATCGTCTGCATTCTCGGCAGTATGTAACACATCGTCAAGTCATCCAACCTGCTAAGGAAGCGCTCCGAACGGGACTCAAACACACTCCGCATAAAGAGCAACACAATAGTAGCAGCCACGGCCGTTCCACTCGGCACCAGTGCCTCACCCATGCTCGCTATCTTATTTGCTGCCCCACCCATTACCCCATGCACACACCACAGTGTCCCACATATCCCCAATATCAGCAAAGCGTTTGACATAAATCGCAAGCACCCTACCGAGCTCCGACTCGTCAGGGCCTGCTCCGTCATGCGGTGCAAGTCCTGCAAGCGCGGAGGGATACTGCGCCCTTCCTCCATAACTGCTCGTTCGTAGTACTTTTTAATGCATACGAGTCGATCCCCCACAAGCGTATGCTCAAACACGGGCTTGAGCTCCTGCCCTTCTTCTCTCGACTCCTGCATCAAATCAATAATCACCTTTGCATTAAGTTTTGCTTCTCCATCAAACCATCCCTCCACTTCGTTCAACGCCTGTCTTTCCCCAATTAGCAAATGCATATACGCCTTGATAAACGAAAGAAATCCAACGACAAAACAACTCACAATCAATATAATAAAGATTGTATCAATTCCAATTTCCGCGCCACTACCAACCTTCCCACACCCGCTCAGCAAACCTCCGCCACTCGTGCACAATATCCCCCACTGCAACTGCCGCCTCCAGCAGACTCTCCTGGTGCGCACCACTTTCGCTCTTTCTTTCTTCCTTTTCATGTCTTCTGTTGCTTTCATATGCACAATACGGAGGTTCATCGTATTCTCCCAGCATTCTTCATGTCTACCATCCAATCCACCCACGCAGCAGCTTCATTCTGAATATTCTGCGCTTCCTCTTCCAAGGCCGCTGCACTACGCCGTCGCGATGATGGACTGGATACAAGCCACTGCATCGCGGGATGCATCGTCGAATAATTACTATTGTCAGCTTTGCTATATTGCTCGGCAGCTAAATCACGCTTTTGCTGAATCTGATCCAACATCTCCTTGATGTAGTTGAGAGCCAGCTGGGCCTCCGCAACTGTCATATACCCACGCTGATCCGCACAAGCCTTTAGATAAGCAAGTTTCGAAGAATAATCATTACTATATGATGAACACTCCGTCTCATAATCCATCGACGCTGCATTGTACGAATGATACTCCTCACACCCGCACAGGAAGCAACCTGCGCAGGTGCACGCCATCAATATATACAGTCTGCAGCCAATCACTGACGTGTGGAAGCCGTCTTGCTTTTCCTTTCTTTTCCCTGTTTTCATAATTAAACAACTTATAATGAACAAGCAATAGATTAGCGAATCCGTCCGGCGGCGCCCATAGAGTCCAACCAATCTTCCCACGAATCAGCGTCATCCTCAATGCTCTGAGCTTCGGACGCCATAGATCGTGCATTCCTCATACGTGTCGATGGACTCGCTACCAGGGATCTCTCCACCGGGCTCATCAAGGCATAGTTGCTGTTTTGTGCACTGCTGTAGAGTCGGTTTGCATCGTCCATCTTCGATTGCGCTTCGGAGTGCATCTGCCTTATGCAGCGCCGGGCAAGGCTCGACTCATCTACCGTTATATATCCGCGCTGATCTGCGCGCGCCTTAATCTCTGCTAGGTAAGCGGCGGGAGAGGGTGTCGAATCCGACGAACCGGCGGAAGACGAAGAGGAGGAAGACGAGGAAGAGCTTGATGACCCTGAAAGCAAACCTATTCCAACAACACCCACTGTCATCAGAGAATTCTCCACACAGGTGATAGGGAGATCCACGCAGAGCCAATCAAAGATACCGGCTGTGTACCACCAGGCTGCCGCCCCGGAGCTGTACTTGTAGTCCACGGATGAGGCACCCCCTGGGAATACAATCGGGAGTTTGGTGGTGGCAGTCGTGGTAATGATGCTCTTGTCCACCTTTGTCATCGAAGAAGGGGTGGAGGGGGACTTCCTCTGGCCAGTGAGATACATGGCAAAGTCCGCCGGTATCTCAAACACATCTTTGCCACCCGTCGCGCGCACCTCTACCGTCCGTTTATCCTTTTCGCCGGCAGTGTATTGAGTCTTGATCGGCTTGCCCACACGGTAACGAGGCAGCTCCACGTAATACTTGCTGCCATCCGTATACACGTACTGCCCCGGCGTCGCATCCTCCGATTTAGCCTGCGCTTTGTACCCCGCTTTGCCAAACAAATGTCCGGCAGAATTAAAGTAGCAGCTGCTTAAGCCCAACAACGCAACAACTGCCAGTGGTATGATGTATTTATTCATGTTTGATCGCATACTCTTTAAGTTAAAAGTCAAGAAATTAACCTGGATGACGTGTATATATCGTACTGAGTGGATTGCTCCCAACCGCTCTGATCTTTTACATGCCTTGTTTCTTCATTTTCTCAAGAATCTCCCGTGCCTCTCTATGTCCCTGATCAGCAGCTTTTCGGAGCCACTCCAAGGCCACATTTGGATTCTTCTTCACTCCTTTACCCATAAGATAACAAACCGCGAGATAGTATTGCGCATTCTTGTTATTTTTCTTCACGGCCTCGCGCCACCATTTCACGGCCATACCATAATCCACTTTCACTCCATCACCATTAAAATAGGCACAACCGAGTGAGGCTTGCGCATCTACATTCCCTTGCCCTGCGGCTTTGCTCCACCACTTTACTGCTTCTGCCTCATCTTTTTTACTCACCCCCTCGCCACTATCATAGCACAGTCCAAGACAGTACTGCGACTCGGCATCCCCTTTTTCTGCCGCCATACGCCACCATTTTACCGCCTCCTTCATATTCCTGGCTACTCCCACCCCCCGAGAATAACACTGACCCAGGAATATCTGGGCACCCAAATAGTCCTTCTCTGCAGCTTCACGCATCAAGCGCAGCACCTCACCCATCTTTTCATCGACCTCATCGCTTTCAAAATAGCACATTGCTAACTTATATTGTGCCAGCACATGCCCTTGGTCCGCAGCTTTGCGCAACAACTTAATAGCTTCCTTCATATCCTTCTTCACGATATCCCCATAACCCTGTCCATAAAACGCACTCAGAGCATACTGAGCCTCCGCATTCCCATGCTTCGCAGCCTTGCTGAGCAAGTCAATAAACTTGTGCTCGTCCTTCCCCACACCATAGCCATTCGCGTACCATGTACTCATCATAAATTCCGCTTCAGGTTCCTCCTGTTCCACTGCCTTGCGCATCCATTGCACAGCCTCCTTCGCATTCTTTTTCACACCAACCCCGTTCTCATAGCAAAGGGCCACAAGATATTGCGAATACGAACATCCTGCCTCCGCTGCTTTCATTAGCCATTCTAATCCTATTTTGGTATCCCGTTTCACTCCCCTCCCCATAAAATAACAAACCCCAACGTGCTCCATGGCGGGAGCATAACCTTGCCTGGCTGCTTTCTCAAACCACTTTGCCGCTTCCGCCATATTCTCCTCCACCACTTCTCCCTCAAGATAACACATACCTAAATTATCCTGTGCCCGCGCATTACCCTGCTCTGCCGCCTTAAGGTACCATTTGAACGCCTCCGCCTTATTGTTGGTATCCGGTTCAGCTGTTGCGATACTACCTGCTACCGCGCCAATAAAAGAGACGCAAAGCACCACAGTACCCACAAAATGCCGTATATTATCGCTATGTTGTTGTGTTTTCATTTGCTTTGTATATGGTTGGATTTTTGTATTTTAAATTGTAGAAACACCGTTTGTTTTCTACAGTTAGGAAAATTTCTTCATTGTCTTGTGTTGTTATCAGATGTCACTTGATTCTTTCCCAAACTTCCCGAGCCTTTTCCTTCCCGTACCGACTTACAGCCGCTGCAACGCCTTCTTGGCATCTTCATACCCCTGATCGGCGGCTTTCTGATAGTATCTTCTTGCCTCCGCGTAGTCCTTGCTCACTCCATAGCCGTAGTAGTAGCACCTGCCGAGGTTATACTGCGCCGCCGCATACCCCTGCTCCGCTACCAAGCGGTACAGCCTCACCGCCGCCGCCATGTCCTTGCTCACTCCATTGCCGTACTCATAGCACACGCCAAGATTATTCTGCGCCGCCGCCTCCCCCTGCTCCGCTGCCAAGCGGTACAGCCTCACCGCCGCCGCCATGTCCTTGCTCACTCCCTTGCCGTACTCATAGCACACGCCAAGATTATTCTGCGCCTGCGCATCCCCCTGCTCCGCTGCCAAGCGGTACAGCCTCACCGCCTCCGCGTAGTCCTTGCTCACTCCATAGCCGTTGTCATAGCACACGCCGAGGTTATACTGCGCCTGCGCATCCCCCTGCTCCGCTGCCTTCTGCCACCACTTTACTGCCTCTATCATATCCTTGCTCACTCCATTGCCGCTATAATAGCACATGCCTAAGCATTTCTGCGCTTGCGCATACCCCTGCTCCGCTGCCAAGCGGTACAGCCTCACCGCCTCCGCGTAGTCCTTGCTCACTCCATAGCCGTTCTCATAGCACACGCCAAGATAATACCGTGCAGAAGGAATCCGAAATCCGCTTTCGGCAGCTTTACGGAACCACTTCACAGCCTCGGCATAGTTCCTTCTAACTCCCTTACCATGAAAATAACATTCTGCAATACTGGACTGCGCTAAAGACCATCCTTGTTTTGCCGCTTTAAGGTACAACCGAGCTGCTTCTTCCATATTTTTGTTTACTCCTTCTCCGTTCTCGTACAATATAGCCAAAGTCCATATAGCACCAGTATTCCCCAATTCCGCAGCTTTGCGATACCACTTCACCGCCTCTGTTATATCCTTATCCACCCCCAAGCCAACATGATAACAATTGCCAAGACTTTCCATTGCCTCAGCATTTCCTTGCTCCGCTGCCATACGGAACCACTTCACCGCCTCCGCGTAGTCCTTGCTCACTCCATAGCCGTTTTTATAACATACCCCAAGATAATACCGTGCAGAAGGAATCCGAAATCCGCTTTCGGCAGCTTTACGGAACCACTTCACAGCCTCGGCATAGTTCCTTCTAACTCCCTTACCATGAAAATAACATTCTGCAATACTGGACTGCGCTAAAGACCATCCTTGTTTTGCCGCTTTAAGGTACAACCGAGCTGCTTCTTCCATATTTTTGTTTACTCCTTCTCCGTTCTCGTACAATATAGCCAAAGTCCATATAGCACCAGTATTCCCCAATTCCGCAGCTTTGCGATACCACTTCACCGCCTCTGTTATATCCTTATCCACCCCCAAGCCAACATGATAACAATTGCCAAGACTTTCCATTGCCTCAGCATTTCCTTGCTCCGCTGCCATGCGATACCATCTCACCGCCTCCACCCTATCTTTGCTCACCCCATTGCCGTCGCAATAACAGCTGCCAAGATGATACTGAGCTTCCGCAAATCCTTGTTCCGCAGCCAAGCGATATAATCTCACGGCTATTCTTTCATTCTTCTTAATTCCCCAACCTCTCTCATAACACACCCCCAAATTACATTGCGCACTCGCATTTCCCTGGTCCGCTGACAAACGGAACCATTTCACAGCCTCAGCATAACTCTGGGGCACGCCTTTACCTGTATAATAACACCATCCAAGATTAAACTGAGAAGCCGCCATTCCCTGTTCTGCAGAAGCACGATACCATTTCACTGCCTCGGCATAATTCCTGCTGACTCCCTTACCATAGTAATAACAGTTGCCTAAATTCCCTTGAGCGATGGCATTCCCCTGCTCTGCCGCCTTACGATACCAATTGAACGCCTCTACCTTATTACCGGCATCCGGTTCAGCTATCGCTATACCACCTCCTGCCACACCAAAAAATGAGGTAAAAAGTACCGCAGTAATACCTACAAAATGCCGTATGCTGCCGCTGTGTCCTTGCGTTTTCATTTGCTTTCTATATGCTTGGATTGTTTTATTTTGAATTGCAAAAAACATTTGTCATCTACAGTTAGAAAAATTTCCTTGTTGTCGAAAAAACTCTCGGTTTAAGTTGTCTCTCAGCCATATCATACTCCGTTACAATCTCCGCCCACTGAATTTTCCGGTTTTTAATCATAACAAAATCTTGTTTTTAGAATCCTAGTTCCTTTAATTTTTCTTGCGCCGGCGCATTCCCCTGTTCCGCTGCCTTGCGATACCACTCCACCGCCTCCGTCATGTCCTTGCTCACTCCCCAACCATTGCAATAGCACAAGCCAAGGTTATACTGCGCCGCCGCATCCCCCTGCTCTGCTGCCTTACGATACCAATTGAACGTCTCCTCCTTTGTATCAGCATCTGGTTCAGCTATTGCAATACTACCTGCTACCGCGCCAATAAAAGAGACGCAAAGCACCACAGCACCTACAAAATGCCGTATATTGTTGCGATCTTGTTGCGTTTTCATTTGCTCTGTATATAGCTGGATTGTTGTATTTAAATTGTAGAAAACATCTGTTATTTACCGCTCAAATAATCCCCCAATTTGAGCGCTGCCTCAGCATCCCCCTGCTCCGCTGCCTTACGCCACCACTTCACTGCCTCCACCATATCCTTGCTCACTCCCTCTCCGTTGTAATAGCAATTGCCAAGGTTACACTGCGCTTCCGCATTCCCCTGCTCCGCCGCCAAGCGGTACCACTTCACCGCCTCCGCGTAGTCCTTGCTCACTCCCCCGCCGTTGTAATAGCAATTTCCAAGGTTACACTGCGCTTCCGCATTCCCCTGCTCCGCTGCCAAGCGGTACCACTTCACCGCCTCCGTCGGGTCCTTACTTTCGCGGCCACAAAATAAATAACAAAGGCCAAGGTTATGCTGCGCCACTACATTCCCCTGCTCCGCTGCCAAGCGGTACCACTTCACCGCCTCCGCGTAGTCCTTGCTCACTCCCTCGCCGTTGTAATAGCAATTTCCAAGGTTACACTGCGCTTCCGCATTCCCCTGCTCCGCTGCCAAGCGGTACCACTTCGCCGCCTCCTCGTAGTCCTTGCTCACTCCCTCGCCGTTGTAATAGCAATTTCCAAGGTTACACTGCGCCTCCGCATTCCCCTGTTCCGCTGCCTTGCGATACCACTCCACCGCCTCCGTCATGTCCTTGCTCACTCCTTGACCGTTCTGATAGCACACGCCAAGATTAAACTGCGCCCGCGCATTCCCCTGTTCCGCTGCCTTGCGATACCACTCCACCGCCTCCGTCATGTCCTTGCTCACTCCTTGACCGTTCTGATAGCACAAGCCAAGATTAAACTGCGCCCGCGCATTCCCCTGCTCCGCCGCCTTGCGATACCACTCCACCGCCTCCGTCATGTCCTTATTCACCCCCTTGCCGTAATAACAGTACAAACCAAGGTCATACTGAGCATCGGAGCTACCCATCTCAGCACGGAGCAAGACAATCGGATTTAATTGATAATAAACGCAATAAAATACACACGGCAAAAGAAACAGCATACCCGTCCCCAGAACAACCCACCGCCAAGCTGTACGACTCAGAGGGAGGATAATGTATTTCCTCCACCCCCTATATACTTGGGGAACTGTCAAGGAAACGTTGCCAAGGCAAGCGGCGACCCTTTCCAGATCGACGGAAACCCCTTGCGCAAGCAGAGCGGTGGATCGCAGAGCTGTCTCCCAGTCTCCCAAATATTTCCCAGCACGCAAAGATTGATTATGAGCTTTCTTGACAACATAATCCCACGCGTTAAAAAAATCACGCAAAGACTTCCCTATTCTGACAAGAATAGAAATCTGATCCGGCTGAAACACTGCGGATCCCACGACAAGCCGCTCGCCTAAAATGGCAGCAGATTCACATTGTCGCGACACCTCTGTGCAAAGCAACTTGACATTCTGCCGACCAACGGGCTCCCCCCACATACCCAGCAAGCCTGCAACACAACGAATACGTTCCACACCTCTCCCGAATATATTCATCACCATAGTGTAGCACTGCATCTGCAAGCAAAGAGCAGCGGCACCTGCGCCTATTTCCGATTGCTGCATCGAAAAAGCTTTCAATTGCTCCAACTGACGCTCCATGTATTGCTGCCAATCGGTCAGAAAACCAACCGTCAGCATCTCCATATTGCAAAGCATGTCTACATGGTCCGCTAGCTTCTCCGTCATTTTAGCAATCTTTTGCGTGCTAACATCAAAGCTTTTTCCAGCCTCTTCAAACCGCCTTTTCCACACACGCTGCTTATCAACGAGCAGACGGAAGTGTTCTTCTTCCTCTAACTCCGGAGACTTCGGCTGCACGGCGGGAATTAGATGACAAATTGTCATCTCGTCAAAACTCTTCATCACTCTTTCAAATCGCCCCATCAACGCACCTTGCCACACAACAAAAAAAACATAAATTACAATGCATATCATGCTCGGCAACAAACAACGCGCAAGTTCCTGATATCCACCCGCACTCAGAGCCGACTCTCGCACTCCATGCACACTCCATAGCGTGCCACATATACCCAGCATCAGCATGATCGCCGTAACACCACGCAGCGTGAGATACGAGCGACGCGAGGTTTCTTTCTCACGCGTAAGCTGCTCCAAGTCCTCCAACGGCGGCAGCATCGACCCCTCATGGCTTTCCCGTACAGCACTGCTCATCACCCGTACACGCTCTTCAATAAACGAGCGTTCTTCGCTGGACCTCTGGAGAAGAGCATCAGCCACAACATCCATGGAGAGCTCCGCACTGCCTGCATCACCCACCCAATCCTCCACTAAAAGCCTCCGCAAATCAAATACACCTTGGCTACCCTTCCACCCTTCCATCCGACTACGCAGCTTCTCAAGCTCCTCATGCTGGCAGTAAAGCCTCCGCTCCATCACGATCCCGGAAAACACGCCTGATAGAAACATAATCACCGCTAGGGCACAGGTAATCTGCACCTCAATCGGCATCTCTTCTATTACACTGAGCGCGTCCATATCTTTACCTAACAGATCTGCTCCCTGGGTGTTCTCTTAGTTATTTCTTATCCGGTAAAATGATAAACATTGTGACACGACGATCCTCCGGGTGTCCTTCCTTTGGTGCCTCTACTCCTTCTGCGTAATAGGAATACATCGGTTCAAAGCCACTACCGATTGTAAGCACCAATAACGTCTTTCCCCCTTCAAACGTCACAAGAAACATCCTCTCTTTCTCATTAAGACTCCTCCTCTCTCTCCTTTCTTCAGTCGTTTCAAAATATTTCGAAATCTCTTCGATTTTTGCCGCTCCCATCTTTTCCTTCATATACTTCTCCCAAAACTGGTTTGCTCGTCTCGCGGATAATTTACGATTATATAAAGGTCCGCCCTTTCGGTTCTGTCCTAAGCGATCCGCATATCCGGCAATCACTAAAATTCCGTTTCCGTATTGCTCCATAAGAGGAACTATATCCTTTGTAAAGCCCTCAGGATTTTTAAATATACTCACCAAGTCATTGTCAAATTTTACCTCATCATCATTCCCCTTTGCAAATCGCAATGAGTACGGGAATAGTTTACCCTGCACATACGTTCCACCGGCTCCAGCCGTTCCCGCCTCTGCCCTTCTTACTCCATCTATTGCCTTCCTCATAGCACTTCTTTCTGTAGCCTCATCTCCTTTCTCTACTGTCTCCATAGCTTCCCTTACACGCTTTTGAACACATGTGAGGGGGATTTTATGTTTTCGTTCATCCAACTTCTCCAAACTCTCAATCTTATTCCCATAAATCGGTAAAAAACCCTGTTGCGCCACTACTCTTTGTCCACTTTCTCTCTTTGTAAGAAAATCATAAAACTCATTCCTTCTCCTTGCGACCTCATCTGAACACTCTTTGTCCTGTTTTTCACAAACAACACTAAATGTAAATGGATAGCCGAGATTATAAATATCAACCGTATTTTGCGGATTCAAAGCCACTCCTCTCTCGGAGTCTCCCTTTTTCACCACAACACCCACCATCCTATCCTTCCGATCAACCTCATGATAAGTAGCAATATTGACCCCTACATCCTTTCCCTTTCTTACGCCATCCACCACAGAATACTCTGAATCAAAAAGGAAAAGTTCCTTCGCCTTGTCAAGATACTTTGAGTTCCGAGCCGAAGGCACACCTTCCCCTTGTTCCTTAATGATTTCTATCTCTTCCGGTGTCAGACCATTTCGCAGGAAAACAAGCGCATCCCATGCCACATACTTCTTTTTCTCTTCATCCTCATCCGCACTTAATTTTTTCTCCAGCGAGAAAATAAAATCAGACTCTACTTTGTCGCTATATATCCCCTGATCATCGACAACATCAACTATCAACTCCTTCGTAGTATATCGCACTCCTCCGCTCTCCACTATTTTTTTCTCCCCATCCAGCCAATCTTCCACCAAAGGAGATACCAACTCTTCCCTCATACCATTCTCCGCAAAAATTACAATATCTGCGGGTTTCTCTTTCTTCTTCTTCACCGTAACTGTGACTTTTCCCTCTTGTAAGGACTCTAGTTCTTTCAATTTATCAATCTCATTCTGAGCTTCATCCCTTTTGATGGCAAGTGTTCCCTCACATTTCTCTTTCTCCTTCTTTACCCATTCCACCCAATCTCCCCCCATAAGAAACCTTTCTATTTCCTTCTTTTTGCTTTCTAACTCAGATTGCTTTGACGATAATTGATGCTCCATTACCCTCCATTGCAGATTATCTTTATACTTCTTATTACCTGTCCTAATCAGCCGCTTAATGAGCCCTGAGGTATCCAGGCAAATATCATATTTTTTAATGAGGTTTTTCACTGCCTCTAAAACCTCTTTATTCTCTTCTTGAATCTTCAGATCATCTGTGCCTTCCGGATTACCTGTACCCATATTACTCTTCCCAAACTCAGAATCCTGTTCTTTTTTCTTTACGTATTCCATAAAATCTGCTGATTCACACTCCTCCATTAACTCCTTCGAAGCGTCCCCCTTGTTGACTTGCTCTCTTTTTTCATCAAGCTCCTTATCTCCTGTCTCTTTTCTATCTGCTCGCAGCACCCACGCTAATATCCTGCGCCACTCCGCTTTTTCTTTTTCCTCAAAATGAGCAAAAGCTTCATGCGCGTCCTCTATTGCTTTTTTAAACTCATTCCTCAATAACATCTTCTGATTCCTCAACTCTTGTTCCTTTTCCTTCTGGTAATGCTCATTTTCTACCTCTGCCTCCACGTTTTCTTCATATTCTCTTGCTATATTCGAGCTTCTATTTACTGCCTTCTTTATTGTCTCCACTATAGAATCCACTTTAGCATCAACGCGAATCTTCACATATTCTTCGTTATTAGGATCATATCCTCTAATCTCATTATTGTAATTTCTATTGATGGCATCGACAGCCGACCTAGTTTCTTGATCCAAATCCGCCTCCGGCATTAGCCAACGAATCAACATAATGAAAAGCACTGCCAAGGCTCCCAGTCGTATCCAACGTACAATTTGTCGTCTATTTCTTCTATTCATATTCTTTTTCGTTTTACTTATTGATAACTATAATTTACTTTCATGCTCCAAAAAACCCTCCTACTTCTCAATCGAAGAGTAAAGAAATTCTACCTCTTTTCGCAATTTATTTTCATCACCTGAACACTTATGATTCTTATCACGCATTTGTTCAAAAAGCTTCTTCCCATGGAAAGGATCTTTTTGCAACCACGTCTTAATAGCTCTTCTAAGTTTATCAATAAAATCCCTATCTATACTTTTTAAATTCGTATTAGAAAGAGCAAACCTATGCACTCGGTTTTTCTCTAAAAACTCTACGTCCAACACTTCAATAATCATTTTATCACTTCCTTCGGTTTTCAGCTTATTCACCAATCGACACCCACTCTCAACAGTCATAAGAGACCCAATCTCTATTAATTCCGTCAATTCATGAACCAAGGGATCGAGCACCGTCGGCACAAGTGCCGGTTTAATCTTTTCATCATTCACGTCATCGATGTGGGAGAAATAAAGCACATCTTGCGATTGCGTCTTCTTATTCTGTTCATATAAATACCGAGTAACCGCAAAGAAGCGGGCCGGCATCCAATAATTGACGGTCATAAAACGAATCTCGTGAGGATAAACATAGTAATTCACATTGCTTTGTTTTGTGTCCACCATATCTTCGAGTTCTCTACGTAACTTCTCTGCAAAACACCACAAAGAGGTGCTCATAGAATTCAATTGCGGTACGCTGACAGAGCTATCACAAATTGGAGGTGGTGTCGTAATATTGGTCGGCACAACAACCGTACCACCTAAAGGTTCTGACTCGACAACAGCCAATGGCTTCCTCCTATGCAATAAAGACCTTAATATAGATTCGCGCTCAATTGACGACAATTCATACAAAGCCTCCAGTATAGAATCATGATAGACTTTTTTTAATATTTCTGGTCTCCTCTCCACGATATCATCGTGAATCTTAATACTCTCCTTCCAGAGAGAAAACCCGTTACTAGAAGCCTGTTTTTCATCCAAATCTTCGGACTTAGGATAACTATTTTCCAATGGGGCATCCGATTGATTCTTTGCCTCCATCATACGATCAATTTTACTCAAAACATTTTTTATCACTGACGCAGAATCCGGTCCTTTTAAAAATCGTACATGATCTTCCAGTCTGTCAGTCTCAAACAAATAGACAGTGTCTATTGACGGCCTTCTTATACGGTCCCAACACTTCATGATCATCTTTTGCTGATGTTCGCGCAAATCCTCTAGCTCCCTCATCTTCGCAATTAATCGGAATTTCAATTTCTCAATTTTCTCCCGCAACCATTGTCGCATCATCATGCGAATATGCTCTTCTCGCCACTGTAAACTACGGTAGATTGCCGCGCGAGCTTCTTTAATGTGTAGCTCATACAGCTTCTCCGGTTTGGCAGTCAACTTTGTTAGTCCGGCAATCTTGCGCCACTGCAGCTCACGTTCTTCCATGCTGTCAGAACAAAAAACAAACTTTATCTCCCGATTGATGCTATCACGAAGCTTCTTATCGAGATTCTCAAGATACTTAATAATGTCTCTTAGGCCCCATACCCCGCCTTGAGATGATTGACACTTTGTCCAAGTCCGTCGTTCTTTTAACTGCTGCTCAATTCGACTGCAATACAATCCCACCTCATCTTCGCACATTTCCTGCATCTCGGAAGCTACCTGTCTCGCCTGACGAACAGTATTCTCAGCGTCCAGCCGGATTTTCTTTACAGCCTCCCTGATGTATTCATTAATTATCCTAAGAGTCTCCGAAGTGAATTGTGTATTTGTGAGTGCTGGATTTTTCATTTTCAACGGTAACGACAAACAGAACAATTCGTCAAATTCTCGCAGTATACTCTCATTATATTCAAACATTCTCTTCCCTAACCGAGATCCCTGCACATGCTGCATATCCTTGTCTTCCCCCACACAGATATCATTGATAATATCTCTGTTCGCCTCACAGGTCACGATCCGTCCCTTATTATCCACCCCTTTATAAGCGTCTCCTTCAAGCCAATAAGTTATTATTTCCTGGTAAAGCGTGCATTTCAAAATGCTACGTATTTCATCAACCGGCTCTTTGCAACGGCTCATTCCGACAGTACGGAAACGATATGAGCGCTCAGCTTTGGAAACATCATAACTCACCACCTCCTGCCCCAGGAAATTTGAAGAAATCATATCCGTATGCTCACCAGAAATAATATCCATCAGTTCCTCTCTGATAAAAGGCCTATAAAACTCCTCCGTTCTCCCAGCCTCCATATCAATCAGAGCCAAGCAGGCATTCGCCATGCACTCCACTTGTTGATTAAGTGATCGACCATTTGTTAATCCATGTTCAGAACTTATATAAATGCCGCTAATAGGGTTTTCTCTATTATTAAGTATCACCTCTCTAGGATATGCCGCTATTTCCGGCTTATATCGTCCCGCCATAAGCGCATTTAGATCTGTAAGCGTCGCATACTCATTTTGATAAAAATAACTACTATTACTTATAGCCGCTCCAGCTCCACCGACAAAAAGATATAAAAAAGTGCGGTAACGAAACCCGGCATTCTCCCCGCGCTGACAAAGGTAACTCACAACATCTACCAAACTTCCGGAACCTGTACCGCCTCCCACCGAGGCAAATATATGATACGTGATATCCAGAGCATCTCCCGATTCTTCTTGTAATCTCCTAATCCCCTGAGAAATAATCGCATCAAAATCTGTAGCCTTTCGAGCAAACAACATCCGACCGTATCTCCGTCTCTGACCGGTACCGTGAAAGCTATGAGCAGGGAATTGATCTATCTCCATCCCCTCCCCGGTCCATCTCTTCACATTGGGAAGAATTTGAAATGCCTTAAAATCAAATTTTTCCTGATTGCTGATATCAAGCCTCTGATATTCTTTTAATCGAATATCACCCATAGATGTCGCCCAGTATCCGCTTCCACAAGCTGAAGCATCGAGATCCACTTTGTCAGAGTCAATATAGAGGTACTCTAGATGCTGCTTTCTTCCTTCAAGCAGATCTTTGTCTCCTTCTCTCCTTGCAAAAAGTGCTTTCCTGAAGACTGCAATTGCTTGCCCTCCTGTTCCGCCAAGTCCAATTATATAATTATTCTCAGCCATAATTATGCTCTTATATCAAATTAATACAATGGAATTGGTTATCTTCTGGTGACACCTTAGTCCCTCCTTTTCCCGTCATGCCAAGCCGCCTCCATTGTGCGGCTTGGCTTTTTCCCTATCCCTATTTTCTATTTGGTATATTTATTCATAGCCCGATTCTTACGCGCCGTATCGATAAGGCTTTCCAGCTTCTTAACTGAAGAATAAAGGAAATCTACCTCATTTCGCGGAATATCACTATCACTTGTGAGCTCCCGATGCTTGTTGTACATTTGTTCAAGTACCTCCTTACCATGAGAAGGATCCATTTGAAGCCACGTCGTTATCGAGGCCTTCAGCCTATCAGCAAACCTCCTATCAGCAGACTGCAAATGTTGTATTGGGAATGTATGTATGTGTGTCAAACCTCTAGCAAGCCCATCAGCATCCAATACTTCGATGACTATATCATCAACGTCTTCATCCCTCTTCTTCCTCACTACCGGGCACCCATTCTCGACAGTCATAAACGATCCAATTTCTACTAACCTCTTCAATTCATGAACCATGGGATTAACCGATGTCGGCACAAGCGCCGGCTTAATCTTTTCATCATTCACGTCATCGATGTGGGAGAAATAAAGTACATCCTGCGATTGGGCATTTCTATTCTGGTCATGCAAATACCGAGTAACCGCAAAGAAGCGAGCCGGCAGCCAATACTTCACCGCTATAAGTCGGATCTCATGAGGATCATCATGTTCTACCACCCTGTTACGTAATGCACCGGCTGCTGCCGTATCTTCAAGTTTTTGACTTACTTTGTGCGCAAAACTTCCTAATGAGGTATTCACGAAATGAAGGTGAGGTACGCATACGGCGACAGCGAAGGCTGGAACCGTTTGAGCTATTTGAGCCTGCATGCCGGCACCCCCTAACGGAGCCCCGTCAATCGCAGCCAGAGTCTCCACACCGTGCAACAAGCGATCCAATTCAGTTTCCCGATCTGTTGCTGACAACTCATATAATGCATCAAATATTGTATCGTGATAAGCTTTCCTATAAATATCCGGTCTGCGTTTCACGATATCATCATGAATCATCATACTCTCTTCCCAAAGTGAAACTCCGACTCCATCTTCCGGTAAAGTCTTTTGTTCCAATTCGCCAAATTCGGGGAAACTCTCCTCAACAGAAGCGTCGGCGAGATTTCTTACTTCCATCATTTTCTCAATCTTATTTAATACTGAACCAATCATTTGCTCTGACTCCAGTCCTGTCAGATACTTCACATGTTTTTCTAACCGCTCAGCATCATATAAACACACGACATCTGCAGATGGTTTACCCATACGACCCCTGCATTCATTCACCACGGCAGATTGCTTCATGTCTAAAGCCTCCAGTTCGCGTATCTTGACGGTGATCCGTGCCTGCAATTGAATGATTTTTTCTCGCAGGCTCTGACGCATAATCATGCGTATATATTCTTCCCTTTCTAACAAGCTGCGGCAAATCACAGCACGACCTTCCGCATAGTGGCACTTATACATTGCATCTTGTTTTGAAGTCAATTTAGTGAGCCCGGCTATTTTACGCCATTGCTGCTCTCGTTTCTCCATATTGCCAATATTCGTACTGAACTTTACGCCATTATTAATACTATTTTGCAGGACCGTGTTGAGGTTATCCAGATACTCATTTATATCCTTTAATCCCCATATTCCGCCGTTATAATTTTTATCACCGTGCCATGCACGTCGTTCCTTCAATTTCTGAACAATACGCTTATAAAGGTTGTCTGCTTCATTCTCACATATCCTTTGCATCTCAGAGGAAAAAACACCACCTGCCTGTCGGACGATATTTTCCGAATCACCCCGTATTGTACTAACAACAGTTCTTACATAGCTATTAATCGCTTGAAGATCTTCCGGGGAAAAATCTATCCCCTCAGTTTTTGACAATTCCTGCGACTTGTCTTTCTCCTCCTTATCCTTCGGCTTATCATCGTCATCAAGATTAAACTTATTCTTAAAATCTTTCAATACTCGATTATTGTATTCGTCAATCTTTTGTCCCAACAAAGAATTCTGCATATATTGAGCATTTTCTCCATGTCGAGTCAAGGTGTCATCATAAATATCTTTATTCGATTCACATGACAAAAGCCTCTGTCTATTAAATCCATCTTTATATCCTTCGCCGGCGAGCCAGTGCATAATAATTTGCTGATATAACGTACATTTCAAAATGTTACGCATCTCATCCACCGGCTCTTTACAACGACTTACTCCAATAGTTCGAAAGCGATAGGATCTTTCAGAAATGTCGGTCTGACCCGGAGGCACTTGACGTGTAGAATCCCACTGTGAAGTATCCGTGGACTCTCCTGTGAGAGTATCTACCAAATCCTCGCCCGTAAATGCTCGATCAAATTGCGTTTCCTCCGCTCCCGTTCCACATGCCATCATCCCTATCACATCAAAACAAGCATTCGCCATGCACTCCACTTGTTGATAAAGTGATCGACTATTTGTTGATCCATGTTCAGAACTTATATAAATGCCACTAATGGGGTTTTCTCTATTATTAAGTATCACCTCCTCAGGATATGCCGCTATTTCCGGTTTATACCGCCCTGCCATAAGCGCATTTAGATCTGTAAGCACCGCATACTCATTTTGGTAAAAATAACTGCTATTACTTATGGCCGCTCCGGCTCCACCGACAAAAAGATATAAAAGAGTACGATAACGGAATCCCGCATTCTCCCCGTGTTGACAAAGGTAACTCACAACATCTACCAAACTCCCGGAACCTGTACCGCCTCCTACCGTGGCAAATATATGATATGTGATATCCAGGGCATCGTCCGCTCCTTTTTGTAATCTCCCAATCCCCTGAGAAATAATCGCATCAAAATCTGCAGCTCTATTTGCAAACAACATCCTTCCATAACGACGTCTCTGAGCGGCACCTTGAATTCCTTGGACAGTAAATTCCCGTGTCTCCAATCCGGCACCAAACCATGGTCGCACATTGCGAAGACTTTGGGCATGGGAAAGATCAAAGCCGTGCTGACTGCTGATGTCTAACCTCTGAGATCCATTCAACCGTATGTCCCCTCCGGGAATAGACCAAATTCCTACCCCCCGTGATGAGGCATTGAGTTCCATTTCGTTCGAATCAACATATAGATACTCAAAATGCACACCCCTATCCTTTACTAGAGCTTTATACTCATCGCTCCTGGTTACCGTGGCACGTCTGAAGGCCGCAACAGCCTGTCCACCCGTACCCCCAAGTCCTATAATATAGTTATTTTTAAACATAAGTGGTATTGTGGTTAATTGTTCTTATTAGTTGTTTCCGTTTCCAGATAATTCCGTCTGAGTTTCAGCCTTTTCAATCGTTGGTATCATAAACTTATCTTCCACGACAGCTACCTTTGTTACCTCAATATCGAGATAAGCCAACACCCCAATCAAGAGAAAATATAAAAATGCTGAGCCCAGTATTGTCCAAAAACACACTTCCATGAAAGTGCAATAATCTTTTAACGTATCCTGATTCACAACATCTCCCATAATGTTAGAAACACTGCTGTTTGTAAATTTCTCTTCTTTGAACGAAATATCCCCGTCCTCCTGTCTTTCATAAAGATCATCAAAAACACAAGGGGCGTTGTTTGGATCATTAGGTTCCATCTCTGCAAATCGACCGCAAGAATACAAAAACTTAAAGACCCTCTCATAGATATTCCAAAGTCCACTAATATCACTGCTCAGATCTTTCAAGTTTTGTCCCTCCCAGCTTGTATTACTCTTGTCATCAACCTTGAGATTATTTACTAAAGGTTGCTCCACATTCACATTCCTATATCCCATCGAAAAAGCACAGTTATTTCCACCGTAAAACATAAGCGTACCGACACAAAGAAGGAAAATACAGATACCGGACACAACGCAAGCGGGGGTGCGATGCAAAGGATTCCACGAATTATTCCACGCACGACCAGACAGCCACCCGATGAGACCGAAAGAAAGAATGATAAGTCCTATCAAAATTAGACAGCTCATCAGTGGATTTGATTGAAATGCAGAGTAGATAGCATAACGGGCCATACTTAACGTATCAATACTGGCAATAGGGAGATTTAGATTCATAATATATAAGTATTTTAGAGTTAGAGAATTAATTTTCGAGATTTTCCTTGATGTACGCCTTTGCCGAAGCACTCCCACTCTCCCGGGCTTTATAAAGCCATCGGAGAGCGCGTGTGCTATTTTTCAAACATCCGCGTCCTTCAAAGAATCTTCGTCCCAGCTCAAACTGAGCAAGGATATCCCCGGCTTCTGCCATAGGGAGCAGGTGCTCGTTGGGCACCTCCATAATTGTATCCTCGTTATATTCAGGCACCGTCGGTGAGGGATCTCTTCCTCCGATGTGAATCTCATTCGTCGACTCAGAACCATCTGGTGTTTCTTCTTTATCATACCGTGTCACACCATCCGTATCGCACAACTCCCCATCACCATAAGCCAAACGCGCGGCGGCCTCTTCCTCGCGCTCTCGAAAGCATACTAGGATGCCCATGGCAAAGACAAAAAGAAAGCCAAGGAAGATGAGTGCACCATGGGGGAACATAATAAAAGGCATCATGCATACCACAAATAAGACAAACATAGAGCACCTTCTTGATCGCCAGTTTTTGAGGTACCCGAACCTCTGTAAGCGGTTTAATCTGCGCGAGTACAGTGAAGATCCCCACCCCAGCGTGAAAAGCAGCATCCAAACCAAGTAATACCAAAACACCAAGGTCACCCGTAATTCCTGCACCCCTACCGTATAAATCACGTCCCCCACCACGTTGCCCAAGTTGGACTCAAAAAGTTTCCCCGGCAATAACCAGAGCACGAAAGGCACGAGCAGACCACCAATCTGAAAGTGGAAGCACATACCCAGCAGGAAATAGGACTGACTTATCTCGCCGTTCAAATCGCACGAGAACAATCCCTCCGTGTCCTTTAGTTCTTCTGGTATCAAATTGGTTGGCGTGCTCGTCATCAGATGATCTTTCTTCTTTCCATTTTCCTCAGTAACCTCCTCCTATTTGCCCTGCACTTCCTTATAACCCTGCCTTTCCGCAGCACTGTACCATTTCTGAGCCTTAACATGATGATCCTTGTACTCTTTTTCCCCCGCCTCATAAATCCTGCCGAGTTCAAATTGCGCTGGAGGGAAACCCAACTCCGCCCCGCGGATATACCCATAATTTTGGTATGAAACTTTTATTTCCGACATATCACCCTGCGGTAAATATACGGGAGATTTCGTGTAAGGCGCGAGGAGTGTCGTATCAAGCAATGGAACCAAAAAATCAAATCTGTCCCTATTCAATACAGGAACGCTCGAAGAACGCCCCTTTTTATCAACAGTTCCTTCCGGATTCTCACAGAGAAATCGGCTCCTGTGATAAAGCCCATACTGGATACACCGACTTAATCTGGATCCTTTTGCTAGCCCCTCTCTACCTTCCCTGCCACATATCAAATCATATCCAGGAATCATGTTCCCTAAAATCCACCACCCAGTCTTAGGAGAACGCGCATAGCTCTCGTCCACAATGGGAATGTTCATCCTTTTCGACTCTCCTTGAAATTCATAGAAAAGGCGCTCTGCCACCCTTGCTGCCACTGCTGCTCCACTCGTCAGGAAATTCCGGACACGCACCTCTTTTGTATTACCAATGCTACATGCACCGACGATGTATTCCCCAAGTGACGGAAATAATGAAAGACTCGATCCTAACAACAAATTCCCCACTGTCCCTACTGCCATAAAAAGGAGGAGGGTAAGTCCATACAACACGACGGGGTGTTTTGTGCTCATGGAAACATCTTGCTACTTATCATTCTGTGCTGCGCGCTGCAAACAGCGTTTTACCGCTGCTTCATCCACTTTGCCGTACTTCCCCGTTTGATACCACATAGCATTGAGTCTCAGCACCCGATAATCCGTACTTTGTTCCACCTGGCGAGCACACTTCAAAGCTTCATCGTAATCGCCATCTGCCGCCATCATGACAGCATTCAGGAACTTAATACGATCATAATCCGTAGCTGCTGCACCGACCTCGATAAACGCTTTTACCGATATGGCATTTGTGGCCTTTTCTGCTCGCTCCATAAGCTCTGCTATGACAGCCTTGAAGCTGGTCTCATCATGAACACGCGTGCAAATCTCGTCCACAAAATCGTAGACATGAAAAAGCTCCTGGCAAGCCAAGCGATACATCGCCATGGCATTCCCTTTTTTCGCTGCTGCATTGAAGTATTTCATGGCCTGTTTATCATCCCCCGTAGCAACGCAAAGTTCGCCAGCCATACAGAGAGCAGCCGGATGCTCCTGTTTCACAGCCATCTGCAGCCATTTGTGCACAGAGGCCATATCCTTCAGCGCAAAGGATATCCATGCCAGTTTAGCCTGCGCCTCCGCATCCCCTCCCTCAGCTGCTCGAATCAAATGTTGAGCCTCTCCCTCTCCATACGCAGCAGGATAAGCCATCACAAAAGCACAACAGGCAAGCAAAAGTGGAGTAATTCCTATTTTCGTGAGTTTCATTTTATCTAATGGTTACTTGAAGGTGTCCGTAATCTGTTGCACTATTTTCAGAATTGCACATGGATATCACGCTGCCTGTATGGAGCGGCATCTTGCCGGACACCACACAACCATCCACCAATATCTGCGACCGTGATGCACTCGCCACGAGACTCCATGTCTGTCCATTCTGGGAACTCCACAGCTCAAAGAAAGGACCACTCAGTTCCTTTGCACGAACATCCGAACAAAGCTGCGCATACGTTCCCGAACTCATACTCCACGGCGTAGCCTGGCACCCCACTTCGACCCCGTCATCATCCCCTTGCAAATACAACTTACCCGCACTCCATGGTTGCCCCTCATTCTGCCTTTTATTCGAACTCCAGCCATTTCGACCATCATACCCCCTCTCACCACGCTCGCCATGCGGACCTATAGCTCCATCGCGTCCGTCCCGCCCATTCCAACCATTCCGTCCATCCCTGCCGTCCTGCCCATCCTTGCCATTCTGTCCACGGGCAAACAAAAATCCCAAAAACAAGCCGACAAGGCAAAAGAAGTGCCACACGAAAAGCAAAATCTGAAGGAATATCACAAAGATCAAAAGAATCCCTGCATACACAACAAGGAAAATGCAAGAACCTTCCGCTCCTCCGACGATAGCAGCGAAAATACTGCCTAACCAAAAAGGTGTTCCCCCCGTTCGAGTGACAGCTCCCCAGTAGAAAAAGGTATAGAAGAGGTAAAAGACTAGCAAACCCGTAATTACTCCTTGATTATTTGCTATCGTCTGTTCATCTACAATCCCCAGAGGAGCGTACACATGAACGGCCACCATCGGATTGACGAGGATACCGATGAGTGACAACACCATGAATATGAAATGCCTGATCATACCATTTTCAGTCGCTATTTTCTTATAGAGTTACAAATCACGCAGAACAGGGTATGCTTCACTCATTGCTTACACACGAGGAGAAGTTATAGTCCTTGTTTCCACAAGTATGCGACGTTTTACATCTAAGCGACCGATAATGGTTTCCACTCCTTTCTTCTGAAGTGCCACCTTATTACCGGCATTGATCGGAGTTTTGCCGCTTATCGGCATCTCATCCAGAAGAACCACAAAGTCGATGCCCCCTTCCGGGATAATGTACCATATCTCGCCTGCACCACGTGCAGGACTCGTGATTTCAAAGGGCACAGTATCCACCGCGCCCACATCCGAACAAATCTTTTTATACTGATGAGGAGCCATCTTCCATGGCGTATTGGAGTGTGCGATCTCAACCTTATCCACGTCACCCCACAGACTCAATGCCCACACATTGCGATGCTGCACCTTTTTTCTTTGTTCGGGATCAATGAAGATACAAATGACAAGGTGGAGTATTTTAGCAAAGAATTTGAAGACAGGGGCAACAATATTGAAGACGGGAGCAATAATAAATGTGTCTTTATCTTTACCTCTGCCCTTCTCCTCGCAATTGAGACGGTAAAACGCGTACAACCAAATGAAGAATCCGACCCATAAGAAAAAATTGAGAGCAATGCCAATACCCAAAACTGTGGCCAATATGAACAGGATCGGGGCAAATACAATCAACAACGCCAGAACAAGAGGCGTTAAAGCAAGATTAACTGCCACTACGGAAGCAACCCATAAACGCAATCGCGGCAACATGGCTATAGCTACAGCGGAGCATATCATACCCGCCGGTTTGACAATCAACAAAGCAGCACTATATATAAGCGCAAGGGAGAGGGCTCCACCCAAATCTTCTCCATCCTGCGCAACACCCAACGCCAAACATGCGTTCAACGCCATAACCGCGACTGTCATAACCATTCCCACGCCACCTAATACCATCGCATATTTCAATGCCCGATCCTGCTCGCCTCGTCGCGCGAGGGAGAGAGTATACACAGTCAGAGCCATCACGGTTCCGCACCATGCAAATCCAACCCCAACGTATGTTCCCAACTTGACCCACTCGAAAGCAAAGGTGAGCAACACTGCCAAGAGCGCGATACAGATAGCTATTAGTTTCTTTTTATTCATATTTTTCTGAGTTTTATGTTAAGTTAAATTGTGTTGTATGCCTTAAACCGGCTCTATTTCTCACCCAACCTCCACAGTCCTTATTTGTCTGTATTCTCAAGATTCCGGCGAGAATTTTCACAGCTGTCGGGTCATCTTTTTGCGCAGCATCTCGAATAAGCTTCAGTCCCAGCTCCTCATCCTTCTCCACACCATACCTCGTCAAATAGGAGCTTCCAAGAACAGTCTGTGCGCTCAGGCATCCTTTCCGAGATGCACTTTGTATAAGTTTGACAGCTTCCTGCATATCCTGCACCACACCTTTCCCGGTGAAGTAGCATAATGCCGGCCTGTATTCACCAAACATGTTCCCCTCCTCTGCTGAATCCCGGTACCACCCTCTGCTGCCTCCTGCATGTCCTTCTCCGTGCCCTCCTTCCCCTTGCCTGGTTGCCGAACGGGTAAGCCTCACAGTCTCCGTATGATCTTGCAGCACGTCTTTGCCGAGCTCGCAGCACACTCCTAAACGGAGCTGCGCCGCCGTCTCCCCCTGCTCAGCCGCTGCACCATGCCCCTTCTGCTCCCCCGACGGAACGGAAGAAAATGCGCTCGACTTAAACAGCATCAATCCAAGCATGGAGTACGCACATGCAAGCGCTACGGCTCTGATACTTTCAAGCTTTGTCTTCATTTTTGCGGGGAGAGAAATATCCTTTGGAGGCACTGTGTTACTGTCTAGCGAACGGGAGTAGTATATCTCTTTTCAAATGCGATGAGCTTGACACAATTTGTCATGCGCTGATAATAAAATAACAAGAACAGAATTCCTCGTTCAATTCGAGCTACGGTCCTCTTCTCAAATTTTTTCTCGAAAACGCACTTAGCATTTGAAAAATAAGGGTGCATTAATTTTTTAATTGACTATCGCATTTGAAAAGAGATATACAGGTGTTTTGCTATATTGAGAATTGTAATTCAATATTTTGTAAAGAAAACACCACGAGAAGAAGGACCAAATGCGATTCATCTTGACAGATTGAGGCATAATGATATGATAGAAATATGCGCAAGGCATACCTTCATACTGCAATGGCTCTCGTGCTGGGAGGATTTTTCACAGTGGCAGCGGCATCAGAGAGAGATATGATTCGAGAACTGGCGACGGCGCAAACTACTGCAACGGTCGATCAGCAGCTGGAAAAAATGCCGGCGTTGAGACTACTAAACGCGGCAGGAAAGCACGGGCTCACCGTCGCGGCAAAACCGGATTTATGGGGGAAAGATACGGGAGGTATAGGAAGCGCAGCGCTGCACGCGACAGGGGAAGGTTTGCGCACATTTGTCAAGGTAGGGCTACTGCTCTCGCAATGCCAGAACGAGCAGTGGGAATGGGTCAGGGAATGGACCAAAGATTGCGCCGCACCGCAGCAGGAAATCTTGCGTCGCGAAATCCGGGGCATCCGGGCAGAGCAGCTGAAAAATCTTGCGAAAGAACTGAAGCGCGCAAGTGAGGCGGAGCCGGTGCAAGTGGTGCTCACCGCTGCAAAGGGTCAGGAAAACGAGTTCGCTGCGACTTTCAAGCACATCGTGACTCAATTGAAAAAGGAGGCGAGAAAACAGCCGAAAGTGAAGTTTGAGAAGACGGATGACGGAGCAACCCTCAGCGGAAACCTGCGCGACATCCTGATGAGCGCGCTGCCGCCGAACTATGCCGAGGAGTTCCCGAAACAGGTGAAACAGGTGAGCAAGGCAGCAGATGCCACATTCTGCCTGCGCGTGAGCAAGGAGGGAAATAGCGCAACGATCTCGCTGAGCCTGGCACGGAAAGGCATCGTGTCGAATGTGCTGCAGGGTCTATCCCCCTTGACGAAAAACAAAGGAACGAAGACGCTTCCTGCGGATTGGCCAACCCTGCCGGCAAACGCCGGAGAGCCGCTGCTGGTGGCATATTCCACGCCGCAAATGCGCCCTCTTCTGCAAGAGATAAACCTCTTGGGCGGAATGGAGGCGGAACTGCGCAAAGCGTGGCGTCTCTTTGGGGCTCTCGGAAAGGCGGATGCAGCTCAGGCAAGTACGTACGCCGATGCCCAGCGCGGAATTGAGACGCTGGAGAAATTCTTCTTGCAACCCATGCCGGAAGCCAAACATGCCGATTCCCTCATAATAGCGCGCAAAGGCTCAAAGGAAATGTGGATGCAAGTAAAAACGGACGACCCGACCGTGCAATTCCAACCGGGCGAGCTCTGCTGCGCGGGACTTCTCGGGACGAGCGGCACTGTTTTGTACGCCGAGGGAACGGAGTTGCGTCGCAATTCCAAGCTACAGGGGCAGCTCCCGAACGCCGAGGAAGTGGTGAAGGCTTTGCAGGCAATTGCACGCGGTGCCGTGTTACCGATGGATTCGGAAAAAAGTGATGAGTACACTGCCCAACTGGCTCTTCTGCAGAATATGCTCCCGGGCGTTCTGCCAATGCTTACCTCGCTCTGCGATCTATTGGATCAGATGGTCAACAACTCCGCCTTCGTGGTGAGTAACACAGGAGTCGTGGGAAACGTGCCCAGCGTGGCACTGCGTCACGTCATGCAAAATCCTGTCGCCCTGCAGCAAGCATTCCGGCAAATCACCGACGGAATTCGTGGGCTGCTGGCTATGAGCGGAGGAGATCCGCAAATGGTGGATCAGGTACTGGCCACGATCTCTGCGAAAACGCCCGGTGGCGCAGATCGGCATCGTCTCATCTTTCCCTTGCTCGGCGCCATTGGTGAGCCCCAAATGCTGGTAAAGGACAAGGTAATGGTGCTTTCTAACAACTCTTCTCTTGCTGACAGCATGATGGAGTCTGCCGGAAAGATGCCTTTCTGCGGCGCGGCTGCCATGCTCAATATTCCGGAACTTGGAAAACTCATTCGTCGCTGTGATGGAGGGAATTTCTCCCTGCCCCCGGGAGGACCGGAACATATCTTCACAACCATCACAACGAATGATGGCACAGTCACACTGCGCCTCCAGGCGAAGTAAGAGCACAGGGCAAACGCATTCCTAATGCGTTTGCCTATGTACGATTTACGACGTACGATGTACAACACGCACGACGGCCCCGTTGCAGCGGGCGGTAAGTGCGGATGGGCAGCGCGCATGCGTTGCCCCGACAGGGGCGAACTGGCAGGGTGTGCCGGTGAGTCACTTTGGGGAGTTCCCACACTTGCGCACGAGTTTGGCGAAGCAAACACGGGGGATAAATTGTGGAGCGACCATCATGATGACCGCTCTTTGTCGTGATTTTTGATGCGTATAAACGATAATATCAGTCAATAAGAGCGCTGCCTCTCTTGCCTCACTTCTCTCAAATGCGTCTTCCCTGAATAAGGGTATGCGCCGCTTTGCTTTCTTCGTCAGCTGGTCTGAAGCAGCCGCACCATGCGATCGGCACGAGGGAGAGTGATGGTCACCGTCGTGCCGAGCCCCTGCCGAGAGGTGAGACTGAGAGTGCCACCGTGCTGCCGGATGATGTGACGAGCAATGAGCAAACCGAGTCCGTGCCCCTTGCTCTTGGTGGTGCGGAATGGTTCGTACATAGAACCCATCACCTCATGGGAAATGCCGCAACCATTGTCGCCGATACTGATGCCAACCTCGGAATCATTGAACGAAGTGCGAATAGAAACGCCGCCGTTTTCTCCGCCCGGGAGTGATTGCAGGGCATTCCGGATAAGGTTGTAAAGGGCTCGCAACAAACGTTCCGCATCCGCACTGATCTCCGGCAAGTCATCGCGTAACTCGGTGTGTACGGCTATTCCACGCTCAGATATCTCCGGAGTAAGAAGTTGCAAAACGCGGGAAATCACGTCATTCACCTGCACCTTGGAGCGCTCCAAACGAGAAGGACGGATGGATTGCAGAAATTGGTGAAGGAGCGTATCAAGCCGCTGTGTCTCCTGCAAAGCATCATCCACAAGTTGCTCAACGGCGGCACGGCTGCGCGCATCATTTTTCCCCAATTTTCGGCGCAGTAACTGCAAAGAAAGCCCCAGGGAATTCAGAGGATTGCCTATCTCATGCGCCACGGCAGAAGTGAGAAAAGTGAGGAGGTTGAATTGCCCGGCTTCCTCATTTTCTTCACTTCGTTCACGATCTTCCGTATCATCGCGCACGAGCAGCAGATACTCCTGCCCCTCCTTGAGCGGCGTGATGAAAAAATGATAGTGCCGCGCAGTGGGGTAATTTACCTGTACATCACGAACGATAGAAGCGGAACCGGCGCGCCGCAAATCTTCCCAGCTGCACGCGCCGGCGGCAAGTCGTTCGAAAGTCTCCTTGAGTAAATCGCGCAGGGAACGGTTGTAAATGGCACACGCAGCGCGGTTCGCAAAGAGTGGTGCCCCCTCCGCCGAAAAAAGGATAAGACCGTCGCTGAGAGCATCACACACTTCTTGCAGCAGGCTATTTTCCGCACCAAGTCGCAGGAAAAGCCCGCGCACATCTGCCGCGCTGAGTTTGTCCAGGCGTGTCGCAATTTTCTCAATAGTGTCGCGGTTCATGATTCAGAGAAATGGAAAAGCAGATGCGCCTCGTGAAAATGCGCCGGGAGAGAGGCTCTCCGGATGGTTCCTTCCTGCACGCAGGAAACGATGGAGCCATCCACAATAAGCTCGACCTGAGCTCCGACCGGGAGAGCATGCATGACAAAATCGAACGCAGAACGAGGGGAAAGAAAATCACCCTCTTCCTCATGCGCGATGAACAAATCCGCTTCCCCCGCCTTGCACACAAAACGGTGCAGGCAAAACGCTCCGTGCTCAGGAGCAGAGCCATCCCCGGCATCCTCGTAAAGGGAACTTCCTGCGCTCGTATTCGGCGACCACCAGAGCTCCAGCGAACACGGAGGATCCGCCTGCTCACCAACGAACTGCTGCACGGACCAGCGTGGAATAATACACCCTCCGCGCACAAACACCGGAATGTGATCCATCGGCGTAGGCACCACTGCCTCCGCATCCGCCACAGGTGCGGGAGAATCATCCCACAGCGAAAACCATGAACCCGGCGGCATGTAGAGGCTGCGCTCTGCCTGCCCCGCGTGGTGCACGGGGATCACGTAGATATCCGACCCGAAGAAAAATTCGCTGCTGCGCCAGTAAGTATCCGGATTGTCGGAGTACATCAGTGCAAGCGAGCGGATGATCGGCGTTCCCTCCGTGGCATACAGATAGAACTGAGTGTAAAGGTACGGCAGAAGACGGTAACGTTGCTCAATAGCAGCGCGCACATAACCTTCCTCTTCCTCGCCGAAACACCAGGGCTCCTGCCCGCCGAACTCGCCATTGTTATGGTTGCGGAAAAAGACGTGGAAGGCAGCCATCTGCACCCAGCGTACAAAAAGCTCCGGTGTGGGGCGTCCCAGAAACCCACCGGTATCGGCGCCACAAAACGAAATACCGCTTGAGGAAAGCCGCTGCACCATGAGGTTCGCCATCTTCAGATTCTCCCAATCCGAAAAATTATCGCCGGTCCACGTAGCAGCATGACGCTGCAACCCGGCAAACCCTGATCGAGAAAGGACGAACGGCCTCCTCTCCGGCGCGGCGCGGCGCATTCCTTCCCGAGTGGCCTCGGACATGCACTGTCCGTATATATTATGCGCTTTCAGATGCGAGCAGGCGTAGCCATCGTACGCGTGGCGTGTGTCATCCGGGAAGGTGCGATCCGGGAAAACAGCCGGCTCGTTCATGTCGATCCAAATCCCGCGCACGCCATACTCTCCGACCTCGCGTCCAAAGAGATCTGCCCACCAATCACGCGTGGTTGGCGAAGTGTAGTCCGGGAAGTTACAACTGCCGGGCCATACTTCCGCCTGAAGCAACGCGCCGTCATGCCGACGACAAAAGACATTTTTCTCAAACCCGCTGCGCCACACATAATTGTCCGGGTTGATGCGAATGCCGGGATCCACAATGGTCACCACGCGCAACCCCTTCTCCTCGAGCGTGCGAATGAGACCGGGCGGATCCGGAAAACGTTCACGATCCCAGGTGAAGGACTGATACTGCTTCATGTGGTGGATATCCAGATGAATAGCGTCACAGGGAATACGGTGCGAACGCAAGTTTCTCGCCAGAGTAAGCACTTCGCCCTCCGGGTAATAACTCCACTTGCTCTGGTGATAGCCTAAAGCCCAGAGCGGTGGCATGGGCGCCGTGCCGGTGAGCCGCGTGTAACAACGCACGGTGTCCAGCGCGTCCGTACCGTGGATAAAGTAATAGTCCATCACTCCTCCATCCGCGCCAAAGAGAAGGCGATCCTTACGCTCCTTTCCGAAGTCGAAATAAGAGCGCATTGTATTATCAAAGAAAATGCCGTACTGCTCTCCGCTGTCCAGGCACAGGAAAAAGGGGATGCTCTTATAGAGAGGATCACTGGATGGCGTGAATTTGTAGTGATCTGCACCCCACATCTCAAATCTTTTGCCGCGCATGTTCAGCCCACAGGGCTTATCCCCCAGACCGAAAAAATGCGCTTTCTCCGGCATCTGCTTAAGCACCCAGACTAAATCATCCCCGGTACGCTCCTGCAAACGATGCCCCATGCCCTCGGCATCCGCGCAAAGCAACATCTTACCCTCTCCCGGCTCTCGCGGCATGCGATAAAATTCCAATCCACCATCCGCGCTGCGCACTCGTACCTCGAGTGATGGAGTGCGCACGATACTCAGATAACCCTCCGCAGCTTCTTCCTCCAGCGCCAAATCCGGCGCCGGCTGGAAAGACGCCGCCACGCCATAGCTCGGTATCGCCTCAAAAACAGCCCCCGTCACATAACGACAGCGCACAATGCCTGCCTCAAGAAAAGAGAGACGCAAGCGCGCAACCGGAAGCTCCAATTCCAGAGTACGCGCGTCCACCCACTCGCAACGGCGAGCCTCTCTGTGCAAATCTCCCTCCATAGGCAATCGTCCTCGCTCCTCAACCCGGAGGCCATTCAAGCGTACGCCCACCCAGTATGTGGAAGTGCAAGTGCGGCACAGTTTGTCCGGCCGCAGCTCCGGTGTTCGCCACCACTCGATAACCCTGCTCCTTCAAACCGAGACGCTCCGCAATCTGCGCAACTGTCAGCATCAGATGCCCCAACAGGGCCGAATCTTCCGCACTCGCACCGGATAAGCTCGGAATAGGCTTACGCGGCACAAGCAACACGTGCTGCGGCGCTACCGGTGAAATGTCTCGGAAGGCGACACACTGCGCATCCTGATACACGATATCGGCGGGAATTTCTCCGTCTGCTATTTTTTCAAAGAGAGTCTTCTCCATGCGCTTTCCATCTTTACCACAATCGGACCGCACATGCAAATCAATTCCGTTCTCCGGCAGCGCAACCTCGCAAAAATACGCCTAACATCCACAACAAACCACACCCCTGACATCTGCAGAGCACCCCCTTTGCAACGCATAAATCTCTTATTCCTAAAGAGTCGGAAAGCAAGAGTCCAGCGGAGAGAGTGGGATTCGAACCCACGGTGACATCTCTGCCACGCTCGATTTCGAGTCGAGTGCCTTAGACCAACTCAGCCATCTCTCCTATGAGCGATCCTGTGAGGGAGCACGCAGGGATTATGCGCACGCGCGTCAAAATTGTCAAGCTCTTTCGCCAGGGCAACCGCATTTGAGGGAAGTCAATCAACAGAGGAAATGCCCTTATTAACTGATATTATCGTTTGTACGCATCAAAAATCATGATAACCAGCGTTCTCCGAGAAATTCGCGCGCAAGCGCGGGAACTCTCCAAATCGTACATCGTACATAGGCGGCGACAGCCGCCACCGTCTTCGCCGCCTTCTAACCACACCCGACGCTCGCTTTCACAATTCCACGTCCGCACCCGCTTCGCCAAACTCGCGCGCAAGCGCGGGAACTTCCCAAATCGTACATCGTACATCGTACGTCGTACATCGTACATAGGCAGGCCTTGTCTGCCACCGTCGTACATCGTACATAGGCAAACGCATTCCCTAATGCGTTTGCCCTGAACGCGCCGTCAGGTCAACTCTCATCGTCGACACCGGCGGAATCAGATTTTTTCTGTGCTTCCCTATTTCGTTTGGCTTCTTCCCTGGCCTGAGCTTTTTTCTCCTTGTCAAGCTTGCGAACCATCTTTCGCCAATCTTTCAAGAAGATAGGCACATCACCTGCATTAGCCTCGCCTATCTTGTTGCCATCTGCATCCACCTCCACCATGCAGGGCAGAATGCCTTCACCCTCATAAGGGAAAGGAACCCCTTTTGCATCTCCCGGAGCCACGATGGGAAATTTCATCTTGGAACTCTTCGCCCATTTGGTGGCATCCTCTTTGCTCGAATCAATATTAAGCATGACAAGTTCTGCATCCTTGCCGTGCATACTTCGGTATATCTTCACAATCTCCGGCGCCTCCTCCACGCATATGCTGCATGTGCTGCGTGATTTGTAGATGAAGTAAACCTTGGCTTTCGTGTTGAGTTTAGCGGGGATCAAAAACTTTTTATCCTGCAGGGATGCCGGGACCTTGGGCAATTCTGCATCCTCTGCCGAGATTTCGGTTTTTTCCTCCCCTTTTTTATCAGCCGCTACGGCGCCGGGGGGCAGCGTGACAAAGGTCACTACCAGGAGAGCACACATACTGCCCACCACCTCTTTCATAGCATGGAACACCTGATGTGTATTCGTATTCTTCATATCTATGGAACTTTTTAGACTCATATCCTTCGCATGGATGGTTGCCATCCGATGACACGATAGCAAATTTCTCTTCCGTGTTCAAATCATTTTTATATCGCGCCTCACTTCAGGGCATCCGCATTTGAGAGAAGCCAATCAACAGAGGAAATGCTCTTATTGACTAATATAACTGTTTATACGTATCAAAAATCATGACAACAACCACTCCCCGTCACACTCGCGCGCGAGCGCGGGAACTCCCCAAATCGTACATAGGCAGACGCATTTCCTAATGCGTTTGCCCTGCGTTTTTCTCTTGCCATCTGAAAGGTGAGCTGGTATCATCCGCAGTAGTGTTAAATATGTTGTCATGAAAAGGATTTGGCTTTACTTACCGCTGGTTTGTCTCCTTGTGATGGGGAACGTGCTCATGGCGCAAGCCCCGGATCAAGAGCAAAAGGAGGAGAAGCCCGCCTACCCAACCACGGGACCTCGCTTCGTCGTCTGTTCTCCGACAGGAACAATGGTAAAAACTCCGCTCTACGTGAAGATAGACAAAGACTACCTTCCCCTGAACATCTCGTCTCGCTTTCCAAGCGAACGCGTCACACCCGAGTCGGATGGAACCGTTAACTTCTACGAAAAAAAACCTTCTAAAAAAGGAGGAAGCGATGCGGGCAAGGAAAAACTCCCCCCTCCTTACATGGTGATTCGCGTCCCTCGTGAATATGCCCGCGTGCGCAGCATCTGTATTGTGGTCCCCGGGGACAAACCTGACCAGAACCAGTGTTTTTTCCTACGCGAGAGCGAATTCCCAACCGGCGGTTTCCACATCATCAATTTCTCTCCCTCCCCTCTTGAAATCTTTCACTCCTTCTCCAACAATTATCCGGAAAAGGGCGATTCTATTGCCCCGTACCGACGAAAAGAGAACAATGGCATCAAACAAGGGGATCCCAATACGTGGTCGTACGTGAATAGCAACCCAAATGAACCTGCAACGGTCAATTACGCCATCATGGCTCCTCCCCTGAAAGAAAACGGTAGTCCTCTCCCTTTGAGAATGTCCCGTTTCATGGTCAACAACACTCATGCCGAAATCAACATCATTGTGAGGCATCCAAAAATCTCTTGGGCTTACAGCATTATTTCTTTGCAATATGCGCCGGATTCGCTCGGACAGCCCTCTCTGCAGTCCCCGTCACCATCCCGAGCAACTCCGTCATCCGGTTCTTCCCGCGCACGCTGAATCTCTCCGAATTCTCTCCCCTGATCCACCTGCAGTCCAACCACCATTCATGAGCGAATTAAAAGATGGAGTCGTCGCTGAACGCATCGCTCGCATCGGCGATCAGTTTGCTATCAGCGGCGACTTCCTTTACGGTGAGGAACTTCGCAACGGTCATATCAACACGACCTACCGCGCATGCTACCGCACGGATGACGGACACATAGATCGCTACATCCTGCAGCGCATCAATGATTATGTGTTCAAAGATCCGGCACAAGTGATGCGCAATGTCGAGAAAGTAACCCGCCACATCAGTTGGAAGGTGCTTCGCCGCCGAAAAAATGCAGCCGGACAAACGCTGACTCTCTACCCTGCACGAGGTGGGCGCAACTACATCAACTTGCCGGAGGAAGGCGGCATGTGGAGATGCTACAACAACATAGAAGGTACCCACACCTACGATGTGGTGGAAAACACACGCCAGGCTTACCAGGCTGGTTACGCCTTTGGTTCTTTTCAGGAACTTGTTTCTGATATGGATCCGCAGGATATCCGCGAATCCATCCCGGATTTTCACAACACCCCAAAACGTTATGAAGCGCTCCTCAAGAGTGTGGTAACAAACGTGAAGGGACGCGCCGCTGAATGCAGGGAAGAGCTTGAAATCCTCAGTAACTGGGCTCCTCAATTCAGCAAACTTGTCGAGATGCAATGCCGGGGACTACTGCCTACTCGCATTACCCACAACGACACGAAAATCAACAACGTCATGCTGGATGAGGAGACGGATAGTGCCGTATGTGTGATCGATTTAGACACGGTCATGCCGGGTCTCTCTCTGTACGACTTTGGGGACATGGTACGCTCTGCAACATGCACCGCCGATGAGGATGAAAAGGATCTATCAAAGGTGTCCATGCAGATGCCCTTTTTCGAATCACTGGCCGAAGGATATCTGGACGCAACACATAATTTCCTGACACGCGAAGAAATTGACAACCTCGCTTTTTCCGGCTGGCTTATCACGTGCGAAATCGCCATTCGCTTCCTCACGGATTACCTGGACGGCGACCTTTATTTCCGCATCAATTATCCCGACCACAACCTCGTACGCGCACGAAACCAAATTGCCCTTGCAAAGAGTATTCAAACTAATCTTCCGCGCATGCAAAGACACATTCGAAAGCTCGTAAAATCGTACGGCGACTGATCCTCTCTTCCTCCCCCTGCTCTCTTTTTTCTTGTTTACCTCTCCAACGTACCATGCTGCAGCGCACTTTCAAAATGATTGTCCTGCCTGTACTACTTGCCACAGGAGTAGTAAGTCAAGCAGGAGGTGAGTCGGTTCCGCCGTACACTGAAAAAGAGTTTTTACGCTATTTCCCGGAAGCCAAAAAAGATGGAATATGCTACCTTTTCCGATTAGGCGGATGTGACGTCGTTGCTGTGGCAGGCACGTACGGCGAAAGAAACGTAAATATGCTTTTTGTACACGGAGAAGAGCAAAGTGAGGCAGAAAAGATAGCAGAGGAACTTAAAACAAATCTTTTCACGACGGCTCAAATCCGTCCTTTTGAGGACGAAGAGTCGTGGGTCGCCATCATCCTGCCTCAGGACGGTCGTGTCCTCAATACGGCCTCACACATCATCGGTCGTATCATCAGCAAGGAAGACCCGAAGTTTCCCGTGCAATTTATCGCGTGGCAGGGAAAGCAACTGCGTGTACGTGTTGATCACAGCTATTCCTCGTCCTACTTCTCCACCTCGTACAGCTCCGGGCGCAAGAGTAACGGCATCATTGAGCTTTTGCTGGACGTCACTTTGCCGCGGCTTCAATGTTCCGAACTGCGCATCATAAAGGGGACGTTGACGTCGGGGGAAATAGCGCGCTTCATTGCCCAAACCACGGGCGGCGTCTATTCTCCTACTCAGTCTATGACGAAAAAGGAACTCGCCGCCTTGCGTAAGAGCTTTTCCAACACAGACATCGTCAGCTATAATCCAAACTCCGATTTCTGCATTGTATCCTCGAAAAAAAGCTACCGTTTCGGAGAAATTAATGCCGTTCGCGAATCTCTGCGCCGAAAACAATCCCCGGAACTTTCAAGTTTTAAATTCCCTCACCAGCAATCTATGATGCCGGACAAACGCAAAGAAATGCTCGCCGCCGAGCAAATGCCCGTCCGGAATCAAGAAACACAAGAGACAAATCATGCTGGCGATCCGTCCGGGCAAAATCTCCCTCCTCCGCGTAACTTCCAGGAAGCCGCCGCCAGGTATACCTTTATGCTGGATAAACTCTGACACGTTTGTGCCGACGACACCACGGATTCCCATGGAGTGTGGAAGCCAAAGCTTTCTTTTTGAACCGGAAGACATCCCGAAGATCAAGCGCGCGGATGTGCTGCATTCCCTTTTCTGCAAGCACGCTGCCCGTGAACAAGCTCCATCGTCCTCCCCGCAATATGCGCCCGTTCAGGTGTTGGCAGCGCATGGGGAACTGGACGGCTGCCTGCGCCATCTCATCAAGGCGGCAGAGCACACCCATCGCGCATCACGCCCGGCTTTGTGTGCCCTGCGTCGCATTGCGAAATTACTCGATATCCTCCCTGAGCATATCATGAGCGCACTTCATGCCACGCCGCAAGAAGATTGGGATTGCTGCTACAGAGATATGATAGACATCCACGAGTTACTGGATAGCGCCAACCTTGTAATGGATGCTCAGGAGTACGCCAATATCGTCGATCAAATGGCAAAACTCGTACAGGCAGTCTCTGAAGTCTCCCACGTGCGGATCAACGCTGCATCCGCCTTTGCTCTCTGGCTCCTCCATTCCCACTCCCATCCGGAACCAAAACGACGACAAACGCGCAGGAAGAAGAAAAAGCCGGAGAAAAAGCTCAACAATCACGTGATGTAACACCGGGCATAACGGCAAAAAACACAGAAGGCGTCTGACGCGGCATGGCGTGAGGAGAATTTCATACCCACACGCAATGGTTTGCTTGCCCGGGGCAATCGCATTCGGATAAAGTCGAAAAGAGGAGCAATTCCCCAAATCGTACATCCAAAGGCACCGCCAGATGCCACTGCCCGCCCCTTTCTAACCACACCCGCACATTGCTCTCACGATTTAGCCGTTGTATTTGCTTCGCCACACTCGCGCGTAAACGCGGGAACTCCCCAAATCGTACCTCGTAAATCGTACTTCGTACATAGGCGCCGCTAGGCGCCACCGCCTCCGCCGCTTTCTAACCACGTCCGCGCGTCGTTCCCCAATCCCGCCCCGCATCCGCTCCGCCATATTCGCGCGCAAGCGCGGGAACTCCCACAAATCGTACCTCGTACATCGTACATAGACAAACGCATTTCCTAATGCGTTTGCCCTGGGGCTTCCTCAAGACGATCCAAAGCCTTAAGCAAATTCACAGCAGGTCTGTAACCCTGTGCAGCAGCTTTTTCCCACCAGATCCTCGCCGCGGCGCGATTTGGATCCATGCCAAGTGCCGCAATCCCTGTATTGAGTAAGTTCCCGTAACGAAATTGCTCCACGGCATTGCCGCTTTCTGCAGCAGTGCGCACTTGCAGAAGATGTCGCTCCAGCACGCGTTTCTGTTCTTCCGGCGACAAAGGAGATTCTCCCGGTGGCAGTCTTTTTTCAGAGCTCGGCGTCATCTCCCTCGCCATCCGTTTCATCGAGCCAATCATCACAGGAACGACGATGATAAGGCCCAACGCACACACACCGACGTACTGCCACATTCCTATGCGTGTTCCATGCCGTAGGAGAGGGGTGCGAGGGCGGTAGTGTCCACGCGAGCGTCTTCTTTCCTCTCCATGGCGTGCAGAAACACGAGAACGACGTTGCGGCATTTCCGCAAGCTCCGGTAGTCCGCTGTAGCGTTTATGCCGCTCAAGCCAATCATCGTAATCTGCCCGCAAATCGGCATTGCCGAGTGTGTGCCAAGCCTCGCACACGAGTTTGAAGCGTTCCTCTGCGGCTGCGTTTCCATCGTTGTGATCCGGATGCAGCTGCATCGCTAAACGCCGGTAGGCAGCACGTATCTCCCGCCCATTCGCGCTTTTCTCGACATCCAGCAGCTCGTAATAATCCTCTCGCATGCCTGTCAGAATAGGACCCTATCAGAGAAGCGATGAATCTTCATTTTCAAAGAGTTCTACCTCAACAAAATGCTCCATGCTCATGCGAGGGAACCATCCGACATCTCTCATTTTCCTTGCGCTGATGCGGTGATTCTTAAGACCGCGCCGCGAACCATTCGGAGAACTATCCACCCTTGCAGGAATTTTGCTGATCCTCTCCAGCATGGCGTACATCTCGCGCTTCGTAGTACTTTCGCCGCATACGTTCCAAATGCTTCCTCCCGGCAATTCGGGGTCTGCCAGAAGGAAGAGTGCCCGCGCCGCATCTCCCACATACACGTAGTTGAACATTCTTTCCTCCCCTCCTCCCAATCGCGGCTCACCACTCACATGCCGCCTCACCACCTCGCAACGCCCAAACCCGTACAGTGCCGCCAGGCGCGCCACGATACCACCTGCCGATGTGACCAGACGTTCCGTGTCCAGAAGGACGAGACTCTTCTCGTCTTCCACCTCGCAAGGCGTTTCCTCAGTCACCTCCTCTCCCGCGGTGTCAGGATAGAGTCCGGTGGTGGAGCAGAAAATGACGCGTGCCTGCGATTGCGCATGCAGCAGGGCTTCCGTTGTGTCCCGGTACGCCCTCCGATAATCTGTCGCACTCCCGCCGCGCGTGGAAACGCACACGTAAATAACCTCCGGCGCCGGTAAAATGGCGGCGGCTTCCGCCAGCGTATCGCCCTCCGCTGCGTCCCCACGCACTCTTGCCTCCGCTCGCTTGTCAATTGTCAACACACGTGCCCCTTCCGTACGCCAGGCCCGTGCCAGCTCCTTCCCCAGCAGCCCTGCCCCCACCACCCACACCGTGGACACAGCGCGACTCATGCAGCACCTCCTCTACTGCGCAAAATAATTTCAGCTTTCTCACAATCCCCGGGAAGCGTGATTTTCATATTCTCCCCCACCTGCACCAACTGTACCCGCACCCCCAGCAACTGCACTGCGGAAACCTCATCCGTGAGCAGCACTCCGCGTCTTTTCGCCTCCTCGTACGCCTCTCGCAAGAGCTGCGTACGGAAGATCTGTGGCGTTTCCATGCCCCAGAGTCCCGCGCGTTCCACCTGCTCCGGAAGAGTACGCCCCTCAGCATCGGCCCTCTTAAGGGTATCCACCACCGGGTGCGCACAACTTGCCGCGCCGTCCCGTCGCGCTGCCTCTAGGCATTTCAGGATTCCCTCCGGCGTAATGAGCGGGCGCGCCGCATCGTGCACCGCCACCCATTCTGCCGCCTCCGGCAGTACCGCCAGACCCGCGCGCACAGAATCCTGCCGCTCTGCTCCGCCATCCACACGAATCAGCTGCGCTCCTCCTGCGTATTCCTGCGGGTGCAGTGCCTCCCACCTCTCCACCGGACACACGAGAATGATACACCCCGCACCGGCTTCGGAAAATGCCCGTACGCTGCGACAGAGCACGGGCTCGCCCACCAACGGCGCCGCCAATTTATCAAAACCGGCGCGTCGCGACTTCCCTGCTGCCACAATGATAGCGGCCCAGTTCATGTTCAACTCAGGCGACGGCTCACCAGCGCAGAAAGCAGCTTGCCCGGCGCGCGTCCTTCGGTGCGCTGCTGCAGCTCCTTCATCACACGCCCCATGTCCTTCTTTGTACTAGCTCCCAACTCGGCAATTACCGCCTCCACAAGCGTTTCCACCTCTGCCTCGGTCATCTCTGCAGGCAGCAGCTTCGCCAGTACTTCCGCCTGCGCCTTCTCCGCCGCCGCCAGCTCCGCTCGCCCGGCCTTTTCGTAAATCTCTCGCGCTTCCTCTCGCTGCTTAATCAGCTTGCGCACCACGTTGAGAGCCTCCGTTTCCGGCAACTCTTCATGCACATTGCCTTTCGCCACTTGCGCATTCTGTAGCGCCGCCTTCAGTCCGCGAAGCGCATCCATCGCCGCCATATCCCGCCCGAGCATTGCTGCCTTCAGGCCCACCGTAATCTTTTCATAGGTCGTACTCATGCCCCTATTTAATCAGCTTTTTTCTCCTACTCAAGCCGGAATTTCGCCAGCTCACGCTTTCCCTTTTCATTTTCCGACACTCCCCACCCCATCCGGGGCAACCGAATTTGAGGAAAGTCAATCAACAGAGAAAATTCCCTTATTGACTGATGATGTTGTTTATACGCATCAAAGATCATGACAACAAGCGTTCTTCGCAAAACTCGCGCGGGAACTCCCCAAATCGTACATCGTACACGGTTAATTAGGGGTGTTAAAATACGCGGGACTGAGGTAGAATA
>CANQJI010000011.1 GCA_947624205.1 uncultured Akkermansia sp.
ATGTGCCGAAAATAATATGCTGCGTTCATTTTCTCCGTCAAGGAATCGAGCCGAAATCTCTTTTTCTTCCTCATTCAAAGGCTCATTCATGCGGGAAATAACCGTGAGGAATTCCTGAATCTGCTTGTCTTTCGTTAGCTCAGCCGCTGTCTCCCCCTTCTTGTTCCTGATGGTGGCATCGGCTCCTTTCGCTACGAGCCAGCAGATTGCGAGGCGGTTGTTTGCAGCCGCGGCGTGCATGAGGGCGGTTTGACCTTGCTTGTCCGTGGCGTTGATGTCTCCGCCTTTCTCAATGGCCTTGAGTTTTTGGAGCAGGGAAGCTGCCTCCTTCTGTTCCTTGTTGAGCTTTGTCCCCTTCGCATGCTTTCCTATGCCTGCCGGAAAAAGCAGTTCTACCCCTTGCTGCGGCGTGCCCTGTTTTATCGCCTCCTCCTTCGCTCCCGTCGCCCCTGCGAATATCAGCACACAGGCGAGCAGAAATGCTGTAAAACGCTTACAATAAGCTAATAACAAAAACGGGGGGGGTAGCGGCGATGTACATAATCATGAAGGAAACGTGTGAAACTGCGCACAGTATATCTGTTACAGAAGAAAAAGCAAGATAAAAAATCTACGATTTAATAATCCGCAATCGGACAAAAATGAGTGTACCGAACGAGGAAAAAGGGGACAAGAGATTTATCATCTGGACAAAAATAGTGCACCATAAGTCTGTATGCTAAACACAGACAAAGGACAAGAAGGTATTGCGAACATCATTGAGACCCGCAATAAAAACAAGATGTTGCGCGCCTGTAAGGAGAAAACAGCTTTTATCACGAGAGTAACAGGGATATCCAAATACAATCGCAAGTGCGTCATCATGCAGCTTGGGAGGTGCGAGAAGGAGAGTAAGGGAGGAGTGGGGCGAAAAAAATTCAGAGAGGGAGATGTGCAAATTACTCGACGATTATGGAGTCTGGCCGATTACATGAATGCGGAGTATTTTCATGCAGGGATAGCACGCTGGATAGCCGATCTGGAGAGCAAGGAGACAGGCTAAGCCCCCCGCTGAAAGACTGCTGGCAAGCCCGGAAGTAAGCGAGGAAAACAAACAGCGCATTAGAGCAACGGCAGAGGAGTGTAACTTTGTAAAAATCTCGGTGAAGCTCAAAGTAACGCTCGATAAGTTTTACGAGCGATTAGGGAGGCGAGAGAACATATACGATTAGGAGAAATATGTTTAAGGTCAATCGATGAGACAATCCTGTCTGCCCCCTGGCGGCGCCATTTGCAAAGGGAGCGACTCCGCTACGCTCCGTCGCTCCCTTTGCAAATGCTTCCTGAGGACATCAAAAACTATGACGGTCAAACATCGCTGAATACTTCGGTACACTAATTATGTCCGATCACCTTTCTTTTTTCGGTACACTATTTTTGTCCGATCACGTAATCGTGCGCGTTGCGCAGATTTTTTCGGATCAATAATGTATGCTGAGATCTCTTTAGAGCCATCATCATGATGACCGCTTATCGGCATGATTTATGATGCCTATAGGCGGATAATATCAGTCAATAAGGCATTCCTCTGTTGATTGACTTCTCGTCAAATGCGGGTGCCCTGGTGCGGGAAGGGAGCGCAAGTGGGTGATTGTGGAGAGGGAGGTGGAGATAGCGGGGAGGTGATGGAGTTTGGGTATTGGATGAGGGATTGGCTGAGCCGGAGCGGGCTGGCGGAGGTGTTTGAGGCGCGGGAGGGTGTGCCATTTCCTGAGGAGGAGAATTATTGGCCGGGTGTGGCGTGTATATAGAACGGCACGCAACCCGTGCTGGATTGCGTGCCGCCGTTAAATATGAATCGTCGATACTGATTCAGACTATCATGTTAGTTTCCGCGCACGACAGTCGTGTAGGAAGTGATAATTCCAAGGATGTTTTTACGCTTCACATCCACACTGGAAACAGACGAGATTCCGCCGTTTCTCTTAGCAGCATCGATGGAACTGTCGCCGAGTGCAACCACTCCGAGATAAGAGGTCGAAGTAGCCTCTCCGACACGAGCACCGGACGAGGAAGTCGCCGCCACAGGATCAGAGACGTCCGCATATACAGTACCAATGGGACGAGTGTTTATACCGCCGCAGCTGCTCAGGGTGAGAGCCGCCACGCCGAACGCAACGAGTGCAATGGTCTTTTTCATAGTAATAGTTAGTTTGTATGGCTTGCCCGAAGGCGGAGTCAAGTATATCTCTTTCTGAAAGCGATGTACAGCCTAAAATTAAGTAATATATGTACTCTTAACTAATAATTCTATTTTGGGAGGTCAAAAATATTATCCATAAGACTCTCTTTTTTTACGAGGGATTACTATCTTAAACACTTGTTGTGAACAGAAAAGAAAATTTATGAAGTATATCTCTTTCAGAATGCGATATGCAAGCCAAAAATTCCTCTTTCCACAAAAATTTGCGTTGACCCAAAAATCTTGCAAAGGGAGGAGGGAACTGCTGCACCACAGCCGTTCCAAGATAACCCTGCCGAGCAAAATGATCCGATTTTAGCGCAGCCAGGCAAGGAATTCCTTGTTGCCCTCCATACCGGTGATAGGGGAAGGGGCTACCCCCATCCATGAGCGGTTCAGCTCCTCTGTGACAAAGCGGTGGATCTTCTCCACGGCTCTCTCGTGCAATGCCGGGTCGCGTACAATGCCACCCGGGCCAATATCCTCCGGTTGCAATTCAAACTGTGGTTTGACCAGTACAATGGCGTCTCCACCTTCTTCGAGACAGGAAAAGGCCGCCGGAAGTATCTTGGTAAGCGAAATAAAAGAAACGTCGCTCACTATGAGTTGCACCTTCTCGCCGAGATCCTCCGGGGTGAGATAACGAGCATTGAATTGCTCCCGCACGATAACACGAGGATCACTGCGTAGTTTCCACACCAGCTGGTTGGTGCCGACATCCACCGCGTGCACACGTGCAGCGCCATGCTGGAGCAGGCAATCCGTAAAGCCCCCGGTGGATGAGCCGACATCCAGGCACACCTTACCCGCCGGATCCACCGGGAAGACATCCAACGCCCCGGCGAGCTTCAGCCCGCCGCGACTCACGTACGGAGGCGGAGTCTTGACGGCCAAGGGCAGGGCATCATCCACCTTGGTGCCCGGCTTGGTGATAAGATTGCCGCCCACGGTGACCTCCCCCGCAAGGATGAGTCGCTGAGCTTGTTCCCTGGACGCAGCAAGCCCCGCTGCGTGCAAAAGGACATCCAAGCGTTGCTTTGGCATGTGCGGCTGCGGGGCTTGATAGGGGAGTCTTTTCCCTTTGGATCAGATAGGAGCGATTGGTAAACGACGACGCGGACGATTTGACCGCGGTGCCGCCGGTTGTTGTTCAGCAGCGGGACGAGCAACAGGCTCCGGCGACGCCGGTTTGACCTCGCGCCGCGGAGTAGTAGAAACCGTTACCGCTGCCGGCGTTGCTTTCACCACGGCGGGACTCTTCAGTCCCACAGCGGGTTTGCCGGGGTTCAGAGTGTTTGCCGGCGCCGCCTCCACCACGGGGGAACTCACCACCGGCGTCTTTGCTACGACTGGCTTCGTAGCAATCGGCAACACGGTCGTACGAGGCTGAGGACGCGAAGAAACCGTCGGAGCAGGGGGCAGAGGTTCAGCTGCCCTAGGGGGAGAAATGGGCAACACAGTAGGACGTGGCTGCCTCGGTGCAGCAGCGATAGGAGGCGTCGTGGGCTTTGGCGCAAGGAGCACCGGCTTCGGCTCAACAGGAGTCCTATCCGAAGCAATTGGTACGCTGCGACGCGCAGGTGCTGCAGTCGTGGTACGGGGACTCCTGCGGAAGAACGAGAAGAAACCGCGAGACGCCGGCTGCTTCACCTCCATGAAACGAGGGGGCAGGGGAGGGTCGCCCAGTCGATGAATGCGTACGCCGGATGCGGCAGAGGCGAGGCTTCCCAAGAAACCACAGGTAAGCAAGATTAGTGTGAGAGTGCGCATGATGGTGGATTCGTTGTTTTTGTACTGTTTATGTTTTAGAATAGTGGTGAAAAGTATGGATAATACTGCAAAAAGCCGCTGACTATGCAGAAAGTTGCCAAGGGTATGAGGAGGAGAAATATGACGTCACGCCAGGGACTTACCGTTTTTGTGTCCGGTAAAACCGTCACGATCAACACACTGAGGCATCCCAACCACAAGAGCGCATACAGGGTTCCCCAAAATGGCGTTTCCGAGAATATAGTTGTTTGTGTGCATTGCGCCGCATAGAAAATTGCCTGGGGTAAAATGCTCATTACCGCAAACTCAGGCCGTAATTTCTGTCGGCACAGTCTCGCCCAAACGGCGCCCCAAACAACAACCATCGCCACACCGGCAACCACGAGAGCCAACGTCGCTCCCAATCGCGAAACGAGCAACTCCCCGCAGTTCAAAAAAACAACCAGAGGAGTAACGATGTAGATGTAGGTGCGACGATCCATCTCTCTCAATTTTTCCAATGCCAAGTGATGGACACCTCAATGTCCGGATGCAAACTCCGCATGGCAGGGCTTCCCATCACACAGTCGAACAATGCATCCCGGTGCGGCGTATCTTCCGGAAGCGGAGCGTAGATATCGATCAGAATGCGTGCTATTCTTCGCGGATTTGCGCTCATCTCTTTCACCACCTCCATACGCAACCCTCGCAAATCCAAACCGTGTTCTTGTGAGTAGATACCCATAATTGTGCTCATACACGCCGCAGTGGCGGAGCACATCAAATCCGTCGGTGAAAAGGATTCTCCTTTCCCGTGGTTGTCAATGGGGGCGTCCGTACTCACCCGCGCGCCGGAGGATTCGTGTTCCAGCGTACAGTGCAGGTCACCCTCATACACGAGACTACACTTTACCATGACACCATCGTACGCCTTGCTTTGCCTTTCGTCAAGAAGGAATCACATTACCCTAAAAAAATTTCTACAGGATGTCTCTAACGCCTCCTCGAAAATCCGAGCTCTCCAGCTTCCCCGGAACCCCAGTTTTAATCTGCTTTTTCCCCCGATTTTTTAACCTTGTCTCCATCCTTATAAGAAGGGGACAAACATTCATGCTTATTGCAATCGAGTGAATTAAATGAATTTCTTACTTCGCATAATATATGTAATGCAAAATTAGACCGCTTAAAAATATTTCCGTCGGGGGCACAAAACAAAAGCCTCCGGCTAAAATTATTCGAGAGATTTTCGCGCAAGAGATTCGCCTTGAAAAAGCGGATAGGTATGATAAAATGAGGAGCGAACGGTATGGGTATGGTCAGCACAGAGCACTTGTACAAGACATTCGGGCGGTTTATGGCGGTGAAGGATGTCAATTTCAGCGTGGAGAAAGGAGAGATTGTTGGATTTCTGGGACCGAATGGTGCGGGCAAGACAACGACAATGAAGATGTTGACAGGATACCTTCCTCCAACTGCCGGCACCGCGAGTATCGCCGGACACGACATTTTGGATGAACCGCTGGAAGCCCGCCGACACCTTGGTTACATGCCCGAGAATGTGCCGTTGTACGACGAGATGAGGGTGTATGAGTATTTGGCTTACCGTGCAAGGCTGAAAGGCTTATACGGCAAGGGAGTGCGTGCGGAAGTTGGGAAAGTTATTGATCGTTGCGGTTTGAATATCAAACGCAAAAACATGATTCGCACGCTTTCAAAAGGCTACAGACAGCGTGTTGGTTTGGCGGATGCTCTACTTGGTGCACCGGAGTTGTTAATTTTGGATGAACCAACCAATGGATTGGATCCCAACCAGATACGCCAGATACGTGAGTTGATCCGTGAACTCTCCGAAGAGCACACTGTTCTGCTTTCTACACACATACTCAGTGAGGTGGAAATGATCTGCAACAAGGTCATTATTATCGACAACGGTGAAATCAAGGCGGCAGACACTCCGGCGCAGCTCACCGGGAGTCTACGTGCCGCCGGTCGAGTTTCTGTCGAGTACAAGGGAGATCTGGATATCGTGATGCGTGAATTAGGAGCCCTTCCCACGGTGAAAAAAATAATTTACGAAGGATCTCTTCCGGGAGGCTGGCAGCGTCTCGTGGTGCGTGCCGAACCCGGGACCGACACACGAGAAAAAACTGCGGCGATTATTTCCCGACTGGGCTATCCGTTGCGTCACATCTATCGCCACATTCCGAGTTTGGAAGATGTCTTCGTTGAGATGACACGCCACGACTAGCCCCTGCCCGCTTTTCAACACTGAAAACAAATTTCCCCGATCATGAAATCACAAGAAGAGACGCCACCCGGAACGAGAGAAAAAAGCGAGTCTGAGGCAGTGCGCCGTCGCACAAGCTGGTTTGCCACATTGCGTACCCTCTATCTACGCGAGCTGAAAGTTTATCTCGGCACACCGTTTGGATGGGTAATTCTTGCTTGCACCATGGTGTTGCTGGGTTTCTGCTTGCAAGCGGTCATTCAGATCATGAGTAAGTCCACAGGCGAAGGTGTTATGTACTACCTGCTCAATAACATCAACTTCTGGTTTTTCTTCATCTTCATCTTTCCCCTCATCACCATGCGCAGCCTGGCAGAGGAAGAACGTCAAGGGACGCTGGAGGGGCTGCTGACTGCGCCCGTAACAACCACACAGATTATCCTCGGCAAATATTTAGCGGCATACACCTTCTATCTCATTCTCTGGATCCCCCTGCTCCTCTATCCATGGATGAGTCAGCTGGCGAATCTCTACACGGAGTATCGTTACAACATTACCGCCAGCGGAGAGATTCCTTATCTACTTGCCGATTGGTTTGGTCCGTACGCCATTTTGTCGCTCATGGGCACCTTTTTCATTGCTGTCGGACTCCTCTGCTCCGCGACGACACGCAGTCAGATTATCGCGGGAATCCTCTGCACCAGCTTCATGATTTCGTTTTACTTCATAGGACGTGTTACCGAGCTTTGGGGGGAATTCCCGGCCGCTCCCGTCTTTCATTACCTGTCTTGCACAGAGCAGGTAAGCTCCTTCTCCCGCGGGTTGCTGGATACGCGTCCTGTGGTTCTCTATTTCACGCTCGCCCTCTTCACTCTCGCGCTGGTCAAGAGAGTGGTTGATTACCGCCGCTGGTCGCGTTAACTTTCTCTTATCTTCGTTTTTCTCCTCGTTTCCATGAATCAATTCTCGCAAGAAATCAACCCAGAGGCGCGCAAACCGAAAGGTTCACCCTTAGTTTGGATAAACTTTTTTCTGCTGGGCATCATCGTGCTTGCATGCAACTACATTGGATGCCAAGAGTATGGGCGTAAGGATCTTACGGAAGAAGAGCGATACACAATTTCGGAGCGTACGGTGAATGTATTGACGTCCGAACGTATTCGTTCTCGAGAGACCCCTGTGCACATCATTTTCGCTTTCAAGCGCTCAACACCCAATTACGCTCGCATGCGCAGTCTGCTGGAAGAATATGTGCGTTATGGTAAGGGCAAAGTCAAGCTGGAATGCTTTGATCCTATGCGCCAGCCGAATAGAGCGCGAGAAATTTCTCAAATCTATGGCGTGGATTTTAAGCAAAATCTCTGCCTGATCGATGCTCGAAAAGATCCCACCACTCCCCTGCGCACATTTGAGGGAGAAAAAAGCGAACGCAAACATGTGCGCATCCGCCCGGGCACCTCATTCGTCAAATACGAAACCTTGCCGGATGAATCCCGTCGCGCCGTGGCTCTCATGATGGACGAAGTCGTCTGTTCCGCTATCACGGAGGCTGTGGAGGGCGATATGCGGCACATGTACGTGGCAGAGGGCAAGGGAGGAGTTTCTCGAGATGACCAAAGCCTGTTGGAGAATCTCGGGCGCATCGTTTCCTCCCTCAACATACAGCTCTCATGGGTCAATCTGAACGAAATTGAGACCCTGCCTGAAAATGCGGAAGGGCTCGTTATTGTATCTCCTCAGGTTGATTTTACAGAACACGAACTCGGGGTCGTGCGCGAATTCTGGGAGCGTGAAAACGGGCGTCGCGCTCTTTTCATTGCTCTCGATCCTACCAACACGAATTTGCCATATTTCTACCGCTTCCTGCGTGAACAAGGTGTCCGCCCCAATATGGATCGGGTTCTTTTGCGAGATCGCAAGCGTGCCTATTACGACATCTCTGCCGTCTTTCCAAAAAGCCTCAATTGCACAGAGAAATTCTGGAACAGCACCACTCACATTGAGGGCCAGTCCATGTCTTTCACCTTGGAGCATGGGGATGAAAATGAGGCCTCCCTTCGTCGCCTCGCCAGCTACCCCATTCTCATGAGCACGGCTGATTATTACGGCGAATCCAGCCCCACGCTTGATCCCTCCTTTGATCCTCGAGAGGATCGCGCCGGTCCTCTTTGCCTGGGCGCAGCAGTCACCAAAGGTGCTACTCAGTCTCCGAACAACATGGCGACCATGCTGGTATTGGGGAATATCGACATGCTGCAGAGAAGCAATGCACGCACTGAACAGCAGGATTACTTGCACACGCTTTGGGCATGGATGTGCAACCGTCCGGAATACGGAGGGAAAAGCGCGAACCAGGATCTGACGATGAAGATTGATCTGAATCGTCATTCCCGCAATGCTCTCGAATACCTGACTCTTCTCATCATGCCGCTTTTGGCTCTGCTGGTTGCTTTCATTCTCTGGCAGTCGCGCCGTCACTGATCTTCGTTATACCAAGCACATAAAGATTTATATCCGTCGCATGAAAAGAATCTTCGCCACTTTGCTGCTCTCGATTCTCATGCTTATCAGCGTGGGGGCAGCTGTGGTGTTGTTTATCGATGGAAGTCTTGCTCGTCTCACAGGATGGTACCATTTCCGTCCGGGCATGTCTCTCTTTCCCCAGGAAAATTTGTCACGACTCGAGGAAGTCTCATGGATGCGTATCCACGACCTCCACGACACTATTGAGTGCACGAGGGAGGATGACGGCTCATGGTGGATCACAGCTCCCTTCCGCGATCGCATGGCTCCGGCTGCCGTCCGTGCCATCATTGACTTCACTGCCACCGCTAAATTAATCGATACTCTTCCCCTCAACAACACGACGCGCGCCGGTATACGAGAATTCGGTGTTGATACGACTCCTCATACCATCACTTTGAAAATTCGGACCGGTGACGGAGAAATGAGCACCATAGCGCGCTACACGCTAGGGAGTCCTTCTCCGTGGCTCGCAGATGCTGAGGATGGCAAGCACTTGCTGCCCACGACCTACCTGCGCACCGATTTTTATGGAAGGGACAAACGCATTCACGTCGTGAGTGGAGATATCCTTCCGCTTTTTAAGAATGGTTTGGGAGGACTACGAGATCCGCATCCTCTGCAATTTGAAGAATCATCCTTACTGCGCATTGAGCTGCAGCAGCGTGCTAACCCCGGTCAGCCCCCCTCTGAGCCTCTAATTTTGGAACGAGTCAGCGGGCAATCTCCGTGGACCATCCAATCACCCTGCCTGACTGAGGCGGCACAGGACTCCATGGACACGCTTGTGTCGAAACTTATCAAACTGCGTGCTATCCGTATTGATGACCCGGGCGCTGTCCCTCTGCCGGAAGAGCCGGAAAAAATTCTCACTTTTTCGATGGAAGGGGGAAAATCTGTTGTATTTAAGTTGTTTCCTGCGTTCAATTCTTCGACGGATGGTCGGCGCCTCTGCTATGCAACGGTAAGTGATCGTCCCGTGGTTTTCACCCTGGCAGTGGAACCTCGACTGCGGCGCCGGGGTAGCGGTTTTGCCGCTGTTGCGAATGCCATGCTATCCCTGCCGGTACTTCCGAAGGAACAGCGCATTCGCATCCGTGAAGCTCAGCAGTGGGTGTACCTGGAAGATTTTCCGCTTGCGTTGTCTCAACTCCGTTCGCGGCAGTTTACTCGTATCGCTGCTGCAGACGTTGACAAAGCCGTGCTCTTTTCTCGTTTCGACCGTTTTCCTTTACGTCTCCGCCGCATTCCGGGTGATTCCGAGGGACAGGTGAAGGATGTGTGGATGTTCTCTGCCGAGGGACTTCCCTTCGCCGAGGCGGATCCTGAAATTGTCGATTCTTTCCTCAATGGTCTCAGTTCCGTCCCGATCGAAGAAGTGCTGGAGGATATCCCTCCTGCGGCGAATATCGGAGAAGTTCGCGAAAAATATGGATTGAACCGTCCGGATTACGAACTCCTCATGCAGCCTCGTGAGTGTGCAATCAGGGCTGTACTTTTCGGGGTCGATATGCCCCTAGTGCGCGATCGTTTGCCTTGCTCTTTCAGTCTCAAAAGGGAAAAAATTGGGAACAAACGTTATTGGGTGGGTATGGAAAACGATTCACTGACGGTGTGTCGATTGAGTCCGAAGCTTATGAAGCTTTTCTCCACATCTGCTCTCTACTGGAAGAAAAGGAATCTCACAAACTTTCCCGTTTCTGCGCTCAGAACCCTCACGTTGGCATATCAAAAGGCGCCGCTTGTGTTGCACTACGACTACATAGGCGAGTCATGGACCGGCACGTTGGGCAACGACGATGTTACTCCTCGTATTAATCCTCATCGCACCAATTTTTATGTGCGGCACCTGCAAAATATCCGTGTGCGGCAGTGGTTGAGAGCAGATGACGAAGAGGCTCTCGCAGCCTTGCAGGAGCCGGCTTTCACCGTAAGGTTTGATCTCGAAATTACCGATTACTCGGATCTTGAGCAGCTTGTTATGGATACCCCTACGGAGGACAAATCCTTTGATGGCACAACTACGCGTACAGAATACGTGAAGGACATGCTTTCTGAAAAAGATGAGACTGATGCCACGCTCCGTGATCTCGCTGTGGGAGAGAGAAAAGTAGAGAAGAAAACGATCACTATTGATATTGCCCCGACGAATACGACTTCCCGCAAGCCGCTTTTCTACGGTCGTATTCGAGAAGACGGGTCCATCTTCATCCTCTCCTATGACGATGCTCAGGGGCTGGATGGTCAGCTGCTGGACAAATAATAACGCAATTTTTTTCCATGAACATCCTACATACCACCCTAAGAAGAACTATGAACATCCGACATATCACCCTAAGGAGAATCCCCCGATGGCTTCCGGCATTCTGCTTTTTTACCGGTCTTATGCCCTTCCCCTCCTCCGTTGCTGTCGAACCTCCTGCCCCATGCGGAGCAGTGCCCACGGAGCAGCAAGTCAAATGGCTGCGCATGGAGTGGTACGCCTTCGTTCACTTCGGCATCAATACTTTCACCGGCAGAGAATGGGGATATGGGGATGAAGAGCCTGCGCTTTTCAATCCGTCCGACTTCGATCCTGAATCTGCCGTGAAAATTTTTAAGAAAGCGGGGATGACCGGCATGATATACACGGCAAAACACCACGATGGCTTTTGTCTCTGGCCCACTAAGTCGACGACGCACAATGTCACTAAATCTCCATGGATGAAAGGAAAGGGAGACGTTGTCAAAGGTTTCGCCGCCGCATGCAAGAAGGAGGGGATCAAATTTGGCGCTTACCTTTCTCCGTGGGATCGTAACAATGCCGCATACGGGCGTCCCGGCTACCTGAAAGTCTACGAAAAGCAGATTCGCGAGCTGCTTACGAATTACGGTCCGATCTTTGAAATGTGGTTTGATGGCGCCAATGGCGGCGATGGCTATTACGGCGGAACCCGGGAAAAGAGGAATATAGGCAATGCCGATGAATATTACAACTTTGAGCGTCTCGTCAAGCTCATACGTTCAATTCAGCCCGATTGCATCGTCTGGGGCGCAGCACAGCATGGTGATGTGAAGTGGGGAGGCTCGGAAAAGGGCTTCGTGAAATATCCATGCTGGAATGTGATTAACCTGGATACCCCTGATGAAAAGTGGATATCTTTGGAGGCGGATACCACCATCAACAAAGCAGGATGGTTCTGGCATCCCGGACAGCAATCGAGCGTGAAATCTCCGGAGCAACTCATGCAGGTGTATTATGACAGTGTGGGACGCGGCGCCAATCTCATTCTCAACCTGGCTATGGATCGTTCCGGCAAGCTGGATGCGGCCGATGTCGCTGCTTTAAATGCCTTGGCGTCAATGCGTCGCAAGCTCCTGTCCCAGGATTTTGCCCTCGGTGCCGAAGCCTCCGCCAGCGAAGTTCGAGGGAATGATGATGCCTTCAGAGCCGCCAATGCAACAGATGGCAATATCGAAACCTACTGGTGCCCGGAGAACAAGACAACGAAGGATTGTTGGCTGGAAATCAAGCTGCCGAAAGAGGCGACTTTTGACGTAGTTCGCCTGCGAGAACAGATTCGTCTCGGGCAGCGTGTCAAGTCGTTCCGTCTGGAAGCTTTCCTGGGTGGCACTTGGCAGATAATTGACAAAGGAGGCATGACAATCGGAAACCAGGTGCTGCGAAAACTTGAAGAGCCTGTTACGACCGACCGCGTCCGCCTCGTTATCACAGATTCTCGCGCCTGCCCGTGCATCAGCGAATTCTCGCTCCTGCGTCATCCGGATCCGGTTGCTGTGGATGAGGCGTTGCCTCAGGGCGACGCATCGGAGGAGATCGCCACCCCCCTGCCCCGCGATAAATGGACGAGCAAAATGCCCGGAGGCGCAAAAGCCTGGGATGGAGATGATTCCTCCTTCTGGCAGGGGAAGGGGAACAAACTCATTGTAAACCTTGGTGAAGAAATATCCTTTTCCGGATTCACTTATCTTCCCAAACAAAATGGAAATTTCAACGGCATGACGGATCGTTACCGCTTTGAGGTGAGTTCAGACGGAAAAAAATGGGAAGAAATTACCTCGGGCGAGTTCCCAAATATCCGCGCTAACCCCATTCTGCAAACGGTCACATTCGGTCGGAAAGTGAAAGCCCGTTTTTTCCGCTTCATCGGCACTTCGGCTCTGGAAGGCAAGGGGGCTTCTGCAGCAGAGCTTAACCTCCTGAAATAAAAACTGTTTTATCGCTGTGTGGGTCTGGCATAAAAGCATACGTACAAAGGAGGAGGCAGAGTGGTCCGCGCTTCTTGGCTCTCTGCCGGGTGTTGTTTTCTCCTCTCTGCCCGGAAAGGAGCGCATCGATGTGCGCTGCTACAGTGATGAGCCGACGACACCCCTGGCGCTCTATTCGGCGTACGGCGGGAGTTTCTCGCCCGTGGAGGAAAAAGATTGGGTTGCAGCCACTGCTCCGGCACAGGTTGCTCCCCTGCTTATCCGCGGCAAGCTCGTCATCTATTCCTCTGCGGAACAGCTCCCTGCTCTCCAGCGGCGCTATCCGGGGCGCGTGCTGCTGCAATTCCCGGCAGAATGTGCATTTGGAACCGGTCACCATGCCACCACAGCCACCTGCCTGCGCCTGCTGTGCGATGAAGCAAGAAAACGCGCCGGTTTGCCCTGGAAGCTTATTGATGCCGGCTGCGGGACGGGCATTTTGGCATTGGCCGCCCTGCGACTCGGGGCACAGAGCGCCGTTGCTTTCGACTTCGATCCCAATGCGGTGGAGATTACACAGCGCAACATTGCACGCAATGGAGGGGCTCCCTCCCTTCACTTGCTGCAGGCGGATGTGTTCGATTGGACAGCCGCCCCGCAGGAGCGAGCTCATGTGATTGTGGCAAATCTTTTCTCCACGATCTTGCAACGTGCCTTTCCTCGTCTCATCCAATCTTTTGTGAGGAATCACCCCGGCGTCCTTATCGCCTCCGGCATCCTGCGGGACCAGGCGGATGACACCATTCGAAGCGGTTGTGCAGCCGGTTTGCAACTTGCCAAAAAGGTGACCCGCGGCAAATGGGTCACTTTGCAATTTGTCTACAACGTATGAATATACTAGCCCTTGAATGTTCTTCTCCTCATGCATCCATCGCGTTGCAGGCCCCCTGCTCCGTAGAGCGTTCCTGGACGGCAGAAAGGAATCACGACGCGTTTCTCTTTCCCGCTTTGCAAGACTGTCTGCAATCTCTCGGGGAGCAGGGTGAACTGTCGCTCATCCTGGTCGGTACCGGTCCGGGGAGCTATGGGGGGGTGCGAGTGGCGCTGGCAGCCGCTGCAGGGGTTGCTCTTGTGCGCCATTCCCGCGTGGTGCCCATTCCCTCCTGGGAACCACTTGCTGCCTCGACCGGCTGCCGGGTGCTCTCCGATGCACGTCGTGGGGGCTGGGCTCTCTACAGCTCGGGCGGCGCTATCGAGGTCTTTGACTCGGCGGATCCCGTTCGACTCCTCATTGAGCGGGGGGAGGATCTTCGTTCCGGAGAAGCCCACTTCCTGCTCGCTCGCGCGGGTCTTCCTCTGCAGCATGCCGGTCTCATTCCTACGGCCCGGCAGCTCATTGATCACTGGCTCTCACTCTCTTCCGAGAGGCAGGAGGAACTCGCCGCCAAACCCGCAGAGCCGCTTTACGTACGCCCACCGCATATCACTGAAGCTAAACGCAAACCCTGGGAATTCTGAATTTTAGATGCCTGATGATTCTCCAGCGTCTCCCGTTCACGCCTGCCTGCGCTGCGGCGCTTGCTGCCGGTGGGAGGGAGATGTGTGCCTCACTGAGGCGGATATTTCCGTCATCGCTGCTTTCCTGCGATTGGAGGAAGAGGAATTCATCAATACGTACTGCCGTTTGCAACGCAACAGAAGAGGGCTTTCACTCATAGATCACGCGGATGGCTCCTGCATCATGCTGGGGGCTGATAATGCCTGCCGCATCCAGCCCGTGAAACCCCGGCAGTGTCGTGATTTCCCTCTCCGTTGGAACTTCCCCGGCTGGGAGTCTCGTTGCCCTGCTTCGGCAAATTGGAAAGGAGGCGCCGACGTATGTTGACGAAGCTTCGCCGTAATTTACTGGAAACGATGCTGCACCTGAAGCGGGGCTTGCTTCGCGTACGAGGTCTCCTTGTCGCTATCTTTGCCCGCGTGCCACGGCGCATCGGTCCGAAGGTTGAATCCCGCCGTGCGCACGCCGGCATCATTGCTGATCTCTTTGCCTCTATCATGAGCCGGGTAGATGGCCTTGGAGCGGAGGATATGGATACCGTAATGGATATCCTGCGCTATGATTTCCCCAACGTGGAGCACAGTTGGCTCGCCGATCGCTTCCGCACGGCTTACCGTGCCGGCTTTCCACTGGAAGTTACTCTACGCCTTGCCGCCGCGAATCGTACCGAGGCAGAGCGCTACTCGCTCGCGCTGGAGATTCTCACCATTCTGCACCGTGCCGGCGGGGATCTCACGAACCCCGAACTCTTTGCAGAGGTGACTCACGGTCTCGGTTTATCGGATGCCGATGAGCAGTTGGAGAGGCTGATTTCCACACCCGGAGCTACAGCGACTCATCCCATCGAAGTGATTTCTTTTTCCAATCGCATAGCAGAGGGGAATGTGACTCTCTCTCCTGCAGATGGGCGTCTGAGTTTCCGCGCCGTGCGTTGCGTGAATTTGATTATCATCATCAATGATGCCCGCGCTCCGCTTTCCGTGCGTGGGCATACGCTGCACCAGGGGGATGTGATTCCGATCTCTTCCGGGCAATCCGTCTCTCTCTCCGAAAGCTCGCTTTCCTTCGATATGATTCGTGGGTTTATCCTGGCCCGCCATGCCGGCATGCGCTATGTCTGCTACCTCAGCCTGGAGGGAGATGCAATCTCCATTTCCCGCCAGCGTCCGCTGAGCAGTGTGGCGCGCATTACTTTCGGATTGCACGTTGATCTGGAGGTGTTGCGCCGGGATGCCGACTTTGTCCTCGATGGCATTCCCCTGCAGCATGGCACCACCGTGTGCACCACTTTCTTCACTCCCTTTTCCATCCATGGTGCGGGTCCGTATACTTTTGCGGATCTCCGCGATACCGGCGATTCCGGGCACAGTTACCTGCTGGATCCCCAGACACGCAAGGTGGTTGTCACCAATCTGCCGTACATGAATAAGCCCGGTGCGCTCATGCTCACTCCCGGTCTTGCTCCCGGCATGGTCTTTGAGGTGAGCTACTCGCGCGCCAGCAACAGGGGGCACCTTCACGTCATTGAAGACGCCACTCATGCGCTTACCGTAGAGAGCATACCGGTGCGCGGCGAGGCTGAGTTGAAGGATGGCGATCTCATTGCCCTGAGTTCCGTGCAATTTCTACGCTGCCGCTTTTCTGCCGGGGTGTTAGATGAGGAATCCAGCCTCATCACATCCCTGCATGTGCGCGGTCTCACCCGCGATTTTGTCCGCGCCGGGCGTGTGGTGGATAACATCGATTTTTCCCTGCACCGTGGGGAGATGGCCTGCATTCTTGGGCCTAGCGGCTCGGGAAAATCCACCCTGCTCAGCCTTCTTGCAGGGCATCTCTCCCCCACTATGGGGTCCGTCCGCTACAACAGTGAATTGCTTACTCCGGACAACATTTCCCTGCGCCAGCATGTCGCTTTCATCCCTCATGAGGATATTCTTGATGAGGCGCTCACAGTGGAAGAGCATGTCTACCAGGCTTCCATCGCGCGCCGCCCTCGCCTTACGCACGCCGACCGCATGCGCCGCGTGCTCACTGTGCTGAATTTTGTGGGTCTTGGCTCCCTGACTAAGCGTTCTGTCGGTCGCGCCGGCGAACGAACCATTTCCGACGGTGAGCGTTCTCGCCTCAACCTGGGTCTGGATCTCACCGGAACGGCGGAGGTGTTCCTCATCGATGAACCTATCAGCGGGCTATCCTCCGGGGATGCTGAGAGAGTGATTCAAACCCTGGAAGGCATGTCTGCCGGTCGCATTCTGCTCTGCACCCTGCACCGCCCCGCCCAGAGTATCCTGAACCGTTTCCACAAGGTGATGGTTCTTAATTCAAAGGGACAAATGGCATTCTGGGGGACCCCCCAGGAGATGGTTCGCTATTTCCAGAATGCCGCCCGCGACATGGGGCTGCATGTAAGCCGCGAATCCGTCGCCGCAGGCGGGGCGGATTATGTCTTTGAAGTACTGGAAGCTCCCAACACCCATCTGGGGCGTCGATTCGCCGATCCCGGCATCTGGCAAGAACGTTTCGAGAGTTATTCGTATCGTCGTGAGGAGTCGCATCCCGCCCCCTCCCGACCGGAGAGCAGAGCCGATGATGAGTCCTCCCTATCGGCTCCGCCCATTCCCCCTGTGCCGCGACGTACTGTTCCGGAATTGCTGCGCTTGTTTTACTTGTGGATCCTGCGTACCCTGCTCGGTCGTATTCGCAGTGGCATGGGGCTGTATGCTATGCTGCTGGAGGGTCCCCTGCTCGCTCTGCTCATCGCCGGCACTCTGCGCGCCGCTAGTGATACGCCCTACACATTCTACAAGGCGTTGCATATTAATGAATACCTCTTCCTTTCCCTCGTGCTGGCGATGTTTTTCGGGCTCACGGATGCCGCCTGTGAAATCCTTCGCGATCGCCTGCTGCTGCGCCGCGAGAGCAATTACAAGCCCTTCATTGCCGGCTACCTGCTGGCCAAGTGCCTCGTTATCACCGGTATTGCTGCTGTGCAGTGCACTCTGTATCTGCTGGTGGGCAACGCTATCCTGCGTATCCACGAGATGTTTTGGCCCCACCTTGGCATCATGGTGCTCACCGCCTTTGTCGGCATTGCGCTTTCATTGATGGTTTCCGCCTTTGTCCGCTCCGAGCGGACGGCGCTCAACATCGTGCCTCTGCTTCTCGTGCCACAGATTCTCCTCGCCGGCGCCCTCGTACGTTTTGAGGAGATGAATGAATTCGCCCCTCCTCTGCCGGATATCCTGCCTGCCTCAATCTCGCATCATCTCTCAAGTCTCCGCCACCGCGTCGCGTACCAGGACGAAACTACTCACGACATTCTCACAAAACCCGTTCCTCTCATCGCCGAGCTTTGTCCCCTGCGCTATTCTTTCGAGATGATGTTCGTCATGCAAGCCACGGATAATCTCTGGGAGATCGAGAACCGCGCTATTGACGAGTTGCGTGATGAATTGAAGACCTTTGGCTCCGATGACGATGTCCGTTTCATCCAGCGCGCAGCCCTTTTGCTGAATACCACGGCTGCAGACGCGGATGAGGCTCGCTCCATTCTGCGACGTGTGCGGAAAGTCGCCCTCAGTCGAAGTGAAGATCGCTTGCAGGAGCTTACTCATTCGCTGGAAAAGCGCCCCGTCTCCCCTTCCAATCAGCCGCTGGAATTCTTCTTCTCCAACAAGCGTCTTGTCGCTATTTCCGAAGGCGTCAAAACCGCGCGAAAGGATGCCCGCCTTGAAGAGCACCGCGGCTTCTTCCTCTCCCCCCGTCAGGCTCCTCCCCTGGGCTGGATTGACCAGGAAACCGATGCCGGCTCTGTCTCCACCCTTTGGCGAAATGGCATTTACCTCTTCCTCATGGGGCTCTTCCCCATTCTCCTCGCCGGTTACCGGCTCCGCCGCATCTGCCGTGGGAAGTGATGCCCGCACCCGGTTTGCTTTTGGTTCGTTCTGATCGCGCGATTCAGATACTATCCCCCACTTTTTTCTTTAGCCATTCTATGGCCATACCGCAGAAAGGTGTCGGATTTTTGAGTAAGTTGTCCAGACACTTTGAGCATTCTGACTTGAAATGAGAATCCTGGGGCAACCTCCTTTGTATCTCGATAAGCACTGCTTTACGATTTTGCGGTAATGACCGTTCAGGACAGTTCAGATTCAGGACAGACCGTAGCTCTTTGTCCAATTTTGGATCTTTAGCGCGTATTGTTCCATCACATTGATAATAAAGCTGGGAAATGATTGCTTCATCGCAAGGATTTAGTTGTGTTACTTTGTCCTCCTTACTTGCATCACATGTAAGAGCCTTTTTGTTGCCACAACCACGGTTTCCTGAGCAAACTGCATGCATATTTTTGTACTTCAGATCCATATCTGCCTGCCTCTTCCCGTTGTCTGGGTGCTGTGGATAAAAGTGCTCAATCGTCATCGACTCCTGGAGACGTTTTTTAGCGGCTTTTTCCGGTATACGGCAAGTGCAATAGGCACATAAACCGTGTTGCTCCGCACACAGAGCAGCAAGTAGAATCTTCTTCACCTTCCCAGGTATGTTCCCGTACTCAGAATCGGTTTGATTTCTGAACTCCTGAAATTCTCTTGGTTCCTTTCCCTTTCGGATGTAAATCATGGCAAACGTTCCAATTGTAAACTTACCCGGCAGGAGGTTACTTCGGTATCATCTTCCCCAAGCACCAAGGACAAGTCATCCAATATCTTTTCTGCCATTTCATAGTCTTTTTCGTCCATCCTGTTGTAATAGTCAGCAAATTTCTGTTTGATGGGTTCCGGACGCGTGGAAACATCCATGATTTCCCTCATGATCGAATTGACATCTCGACCGTAGGGCTGGACACTCTCTCGCTGCACCCTCCCGTTCTCTAACACCACTAAACGCCCTGTTGGTACGGAGTGAATGACAGCCGGGGCATGGGTACTTACGATGAATTGGACTTTTGGGAAAAATTCCAGCAGATCCGGCAGTATCTTGTGTTGCCATGCCGGGTGTAGGTGCAAATCGACTTCGTCAATCAGTACGATACCGGGGGTTTCTTCCAATACTCGGTCAAAAAGTTGCGGATTGAGCATCGACATACGATAAGCGATGTCGGCAATCAGGCTGATAGCGCTCTTGTAGCCATCGCTTAGTTGATCAAGAGAGCTTACCAACCTTTCGCCTGTGGGAGTAGTGTACTGAAGTTCAATCTCCAGGTTGTCAAGATTGAAGCGCACATCGACCTCAGTGGCTCCGGTCAGAGCTCGAAAGCACCGAGCCACGACTTGTTTGACAGCCATGTATTCCGGACTCGCTTTCCCATTCTGTAAATCTCGAAGCGTCATTTTGCGGAACCATTGTAACATCAACTTATTATTAGCCGATGCGTCCAAGCTGTCGAGATAACCGTTCAAGCGTGAGGTCTTCTCAAGCGGGGCTTTTTGTTTCTCTCTCATCTGAGCCCATAAACGTCCCGTGCCGTAATAGGAAATAATCGGTAAAACTAAATCGGCGTCTCCCACCGATACGCGCTTAGCGTACGTGGCAGATACTTGCCTGAAACGATCTGAATCCACTGTCACCGTATGTCCCTTCGCGCTCCGCAAAACTCGCGTCCATCGAATGCTCTCCCCTCCCAAACTTCCGTTTGCTTCAATGGATACAGGATACTGAGCCTGCACATCAATGCCACTGCCTAATAAGTAGCAGACATTTCGGGCGTCCTCTTTCCGGATGCCGAAGGTCTTCATTTTCAATTCAGACATCAATGTCCCGGCGGCAACTGTGACAGCATCAAGAATTGCGGACTTACCCGCACCATTCTTCCCAACAAGAACCGTCAGACGCTCATCAAATGTGACCGTTAGTTCCTCAAAACACCTAAAGTTTTCTACCGTGATTCTTGCAATTCTCATACAAAAGGGAACGATGTGACTCATTCATTTTACCTTGAGAAAAGCTATTTGCAAGAACAAACGTTCATTGTCCCGTTATCGCGTAGTACTGCAAAATTCAATGCATCAACTGTTCATGGCATAGGTTAAGTGCCATGACAATCGGTTCATTTCATCGTTGACTTGTTCTCGGTGAAGAGGCAAACGCTTTACTAGCTGCGGGGAGGCGACTAATTCTCCGGGCAGTGGTTGTCCGGTCAACTTTGTCTCTGGGTCAGTCAGCAGAGCAAACGCATTAGAAAATTGGATTCATTTTAAGGAAGGAGACAAATGGTTCATTTATGCTCTAATTCGTTGCCAAACAATATATCATTGAGTATATCTGTATCCCAGGGCAACCGCATTTGAGAGAAGTTAATCAACGGAGGAAATGCCCTTATTGACTGATATGATCGTCTATGCACATCATAAATCATGCCGGCAAGCGGTCATCATGTTGATGGCTCTAAAGCACTCTCTGCATACGTTAATGATTCAAAAAAATGTGCAACGCCCATGTTATCAAAATCATACATCGTACATTGACTCACCGGCACCACCCTGCCGGTTTGCCCCCGCGGGGCAACGCATCCGCGTTGCCCATCCGCACTTACAGCCGTCGTGTGTGTTGCAAATCGTACATAGGCAAACGCATTTCCTAATGCGTTTGCCCCAGGTCGGACAAGGCTCCTTCCAGTGTAGTCAGAGGGCTCCCCGAAATCCAAATAATAGGAACACTTATGAAATAAGTCTTGCTAAATTCGTACAATTCTGGCATACATGAGGGCAGTATTGCAGAATCATGAAGCTACGTCTTAAAAATATCGCGAAAATAAGCAATGCTGAAATCAAGCTCGATGGAGTCACAGTAATTGTTGGGAAAAACAATACGGGAAAGAGCACCTTAGGCAAATCTCTTTTTTGCCTGTTTCATGCTTTAGGTAGCGTAGAGAAAAAAATTTATGAACAGAAGGCTCGGCACACTCTGGAAGAGATCACGCAATTTCTTTTAACGCGCGGCTCAAAGACATTCTTGCAGGATTCTCAACACCCTGAAAGAAGCCTCCTCAGGTTAGGATCTTCTCTCGAGACGCTTGAGAATATTATTGAACTGTACAGCAACAAAAAAGAGATAACCGCACGACAGGTTTGCGAAATTATCTTCCAAATGACACGCCCGGATCTGAAGAGCACCGAACTTCCCGAGATCACGGATGAGGATATGTCCAGTGCTGCGGGTATAGCGGATTACCTCAATACATCAGATGAGGAAGTCATTCGTGATATCGTAAGCGCAACATTCAAGCAATCGTTTGATAGCCAAGTGAACTCTAGGAATGCTCCGGGAGCTATGGGCGTTGTTCATGCTCAGATCCGGGGACATGATATCAAATGCTCGTTCATTGATGATGATTGCTCGTCTGTCGAGACCGATCTCCAACTCACAAATCAAGCCATTTTTCTCGACAATCCGTCTTTGTTGGATCGACTTAACTCTCCTAGGTTTGATTACGCTCTTCCCCTATGGGAACGCCTTATTCTCGAGAAAATACATGTTTCCCAAGACAGCAAACCTGAGGAGGGTGCTGTTGCACGTGTACGCAGCAAGAACAAGTTGCTTTCCATTCACAAGGTCATTGACAGTGCGATTGCTGGTTCGATCGTTACCTCCGAAGGGAAGCTTGCATTCAAGGAGGAGGAAAACTCCTATCCCATTAACCTGGCTAACTTGTCGTACGGCGTCAAGACTTTCGTTATTCTAAAAATGCTTTTGGAGAGAAATATTCTCTCGCCACGGGATATACTTATCTTTGATGAACCGGAAATTCATTTGCATCCGGAGTGGCAAATACTGCTTGCGCATGCTGTCGTCCTGCTCCAAAAAGAGTTTGATATGACGGTTCTTGTCACGACTCATAGCCATTTTTTTGTCGATGCTGTCGATTTATTTACGCGGAAATACAAATGCTCCGATAAGGCTCATTTTTACGTTGCATCACAAATACAGAACTCTACCTCTCTCGGCGAGATAGAGGGGGACTTGGATGCAGTTTACGACGAGATGTCCGGTGCCGTTGATCAACTTGATAGGATACGCAACAGTCTCTCATGAGTTCCGATAACATAGAAATCAAATTTTGCGAGGACGGCAGCGTTGATCTCTCCGATTTTAGGAAGAGCTTCTCTGACGTCTCCCGGAACGATGCGGGAAAAAGTGTGGTGCAAAGTGATCATCAAGTCATCTTTTTTGATGATGTCGTGAAGGCTCATAAAAAATACCGCTGCTACGAAGGGCAGTTCAAATCCATGGATGCCCTCTACTCAGAGGGCAAGGGGAAAGACATTTGGCTGATTGAATTTAAGAGTGGGGAAGTTAATGCGGGCGACATAAAAGAAAAGGCCTGTCATAGTCTTTTAATTGCAATGGATCTCCGCCTTATCGAAAGCTTGGCTGATGCAAAATCCCGCGCTCATTTTGTTTTAGTCTATAAATTGGGGAACCGCGCCAATCTCATGCGATACTCCTCAGGAAATCCCAATGAGCAAGCTTTTCCCAGAGCTCTTGGTAACATCCGATGGCTTTTTCATGATGCCGTTTCTTGCGTGCCGGAAAAATTTATCTCCGATTTCATCATCCCTCACTACGGTGCGTTGGGCATGAACTAGCCGACTTGGCAGTCTGGTCGTGTTCACCAATGACAGATCGGTGTGTTGTGCATTGCAAAATTCAATGCATCACTGTTCATGGCACAGATTGAGAGCCATGACAAGGGCAAGCTAATCGCATTAAATAATGCATTTGCCTATTTACGATTTAGGAGGCTTGAAGATGCTCCGTTCCTCAACAAATTGCCGACATATTAAACGAGGCTGTCCGCAGGGAAATCTGTGAAGATGACGCTGCACGAGGCTGCCGTTTTGTCCCGTACATCTCCATGCATGAATTTGAGACCCTCCTTTTTAGTCGTCCAGATGTGCTGGTCATTCACCTAGGGGTGAAACAGAACGAAGTGGACGACCTCGTCTCAGACAGCGAAGGCTCGGAGTACATCTATTCCGGACGAGACACACTCCTTCCAAACGCATTCTAAAGTGGTGCCCCTCTTAAAAAAACCATAGACAGAATTGCCATTGCCAAAGAAATAGGCATACCTACCATGCGTAATGCTTGCCTTCTTTTTGACGCCTGGCTCAACGAGTTGGAGTCTTCTCCAGTGTCTCCATGATCCAGCTTTTTAACTCACTCTGGATCAAAGAAAAATGGCAAGTGGATCCTGAAGAACAATCACTAGGAAGTTTCTAGGTTGATGTTTTCTGTGCCTGGTTTGATCTTGCTCCCGATCATCACCCTTCAAATTGCAGTATAAATTACGAAAACATGGACTGATCGCTTCCGGATTCAGTTCAGTAATTTTATCACTGTCAATAAATTGCTTTGTTTGCCTATTGTGGACTATGCTTCGTAGCAAAGTCGTGAACATTGCAGTATAAACTGCGGAGACATGGTGAGGATTGGAAAATTCAACGCAACGGGGCGATAGCACAAAGGAAAGTGTGTCTCTCGTGCGAGAATCATTGGGTCTCCATAAAGCTTTCTCATACATTTTCGGTATTCATAATTTTTTAAGGGATATTAATGTTTCGTCTGTGTTCATTCAGCGTTTTATGTTCAACTCAATGCTGCGGGAACGGGGAGAGGGAAGAGTTGTTGCTATAAATTTCACATCCATGAAAATTCTTTCGCTTCGGAGAGAATCCCATAATACTTTTGTCAAATCGAGGTCTGATTCAACGTGCAGAAGGGAAGCAATCCGCTCTGCGGGGACGTACTCTCTGATCAATGTTTCCTGTGTCGCATTTTGAACAACAAAATGCACTTTGGAGGCTTCCTCCTGAACAACTTCTTGTAACCGTTGTTTGCTAGTGTCCCGGGAACCCGCCAAGTCAAAAATGCAGCACACCAGCCGAGAGTCACGTACCGAAATCCTGTTCCTGATGTAGCTTAAATGGAGCAACACAGGATCCGATAATGAAGGTTCTGCGGAGATAGGAATCCCCATAATATAGCGCCTCTTGTATCCCTTTTTGAATTTGGTTTGTACATATGGAATGCCCAAGATCTGCCTTACTTCCAGATCCGGAGAATAACGATGCTTCCACAAAGGAAGGCCAAGGAAACGGAATTGAACCGCCTTAGAGCCTATTCGCATACCCGATAGGTGCTTTACTTGCAGAATGCGGCAGACTTCCTTATAGTCGTGATTGCTGATAAGCTGTGCGATAAAATAATACGAAGGAGAATAGCTTTTCAGGAATTCCTGCACAGAAGGGGCGTTGTCGAAGTGATTCTTGATATATTGCTTGATGGAATCGAAGAAAAAACGCTTCTTTTCTTCACCCGTTATACCATACGTCTCCAAGTGCCATATGTAGGCAAATAGGATCACAGCTTTAAAACCCGTCTCGCAGGCGGGAAATGCAGGGTATTTCCTGCATCTTTCAAAAGAATATTCGTACGCCTGAATAACACAGGACAAATTTTCTCCTTTTGTCAACCTTGTGTTCCCCTCGCGGTTGTGCCGATAGTAATAGTAAGCCTTGTTATGCAGCATCATTCGGTCAGCGGCTATGGCAACCTCATATGCAAAGCTTGCATCATTCGTGTTTTGAATTGTCTGGAAGCGAATCTTGTTCTTTATTAAAAATTCTCTCCGATATATTTTGTTGAAAGGGTAAACAATCAGGCTCCATACAAAATTTCCTAAGTCTTTTGCATTAAAAATTTTATCCTTACAAAAATCATTAACAAACCCTTTCGAAAAAGCCCCCTCATAATTCATTCGTTGCCCAAAATCATTATACAAACCACAGAGGAGTACATCCAACCTGGACTTTTGAGCAAGAGCGCAGAGTTCCTCGAGCATGGTAACATCACAGTAATCATCCGGGTCGAAAAACATAACCCATTCGCCCATGGCGTGATCAAGCCCTGTATTACGAGCGGTGCCGGCAAATGAATGCTCGTTCAGGAAGAGCCGGATACGAGCATCTTTTGCCATGAACTCACGAATAATGTCCACCGATGCATCTGTAGAGCCATCATCCACACAAATAATCTCAATCTCCCGCAGGGTCTGATTCAGCAGACATGACAGCGAATGCTTCAGGTAAGCTGCCACATTGTAAACGGGCAGAATAACTGAAACTGTCGGAGTAGATGGAAGATTATTCGGAATCATGATGTGCGGACGGTTGTCTCGTCGCTACGTTCTTTCTTTACATTCTGTGGGGGCTTCATTCATATCAGGGTTCACAGGTAGCCGGCAAAGGAGCGGCTCATGCTTACGATGTAGGCTTGCCTCTTAATGCCGAAGCGTTCAAAGGTTTGAAAAGCGATCGATTTCTTTCTCAAAGCTGCTTGTGTTCTCCTGATTGTATTTTTCTCTCCCACGCGCTCAGCATCGTCAAAAATGATCACAAAGTCGTCTGACAAATTCCCGTGACAGATCAAGTCCACAACATTGGATCGCGGCAGATTCTTCCCTCCCCCCACCGGACCATCCACAATAATCAGATCAAACTTTTGATCTCCCACCAATTCCAACAGCCCCGCATACTTATCATTTCTCCTGTGCCTGTACTCAAAATATTCCAGATCGAGGTGATTGATGCGGATGTGCTCGTGCTTCGGTAGTTCCTGTTGATAAATTTGGATCCAATCGAGGCTGTGCTCGCATACGTTGAGGCAGGCTCCGGGGTTCTTGTGCGCGATATACTGCGTCGTCAACTTCGTCGTCTGTCCCAAACCGAACTCCAGGATGTTTCGCGGCTCAATCTTGTCCAAGATGCGGAACAACAGGTAGATAAAGCTGTAATTGGCTGCCCAGTTATGCAAGTCGAAAGCCTGGTTCTTCAACCAAGGACTCTCCTTCATACCGTCATGCAGGAGATGAGCGTAATTGAGCTCCTTCAGCTCATTGTAGCAAAGATCCAGCTTTTCTTCCATCGCGGCGAGCCTCCTCTCATGCCCCCGAGCCAGTTTCAGAAAACTTTCTTGTTTCTCCTCAAGAGAGTCCACGATCTTTGGTTCTGATGGTTTATTTTGCATGGTTGATAATTTTTATGATCTCGTCTGTCAATGCATTGATGTTCTCATGGATCACTTCTGACAACGGGTTGAGTTTCAGGATAGTTTCCTTCAATTCCTTCCGCGTATAGGGATGAGTCTGCTGCTCATATTCAACCCGCACTTCCTGTCCATCCTTCACGGGCATCTCATAACGCCACGGATTGTCGTGCCACACGGCAATAGGTGAAGATAGAATTTCTTTCCCGTCAATTTTGATGGATTTGTAGTCAATCCATACCGGAAATCGCTTGCCTTCAAATCGCATGTCAAGTCCCATAAAGTCCAGAGTGAGCTTTCCATCACCAACAGTGGAGATTTTTATGTCCCCTTTGCCGACTGCACTCATCAAAACTCGTCCTTCTCCTTGCGCATCCTTGAACCAACTGGGCGTTATGATCTTGCTGTTTTGTGCATCAATTGCAACGGCATTCTCTTCTGTGCCAATATTCTTGATGTTGATGCACAATATGTTCATTTGGGCATAGATACACTGGCAAAGGCGGTGCGTTAATATTTTGTGTTTATAAAAGTTACGAGGTATAGATACGAGGACTAAAAGGAGATAAAGACAAGAATTGGGAAGATAACTAGGTCTTTTACCGTGTTTGGCAATTAATTCTTTTATTTTTAAATCATACTTTCTTTCCCCTGTTCCCCTTGCATAAGTTTGATGGAGATCTACACACCAGTTTAGGTACATTTTCCTATACCCGTTATAGGTAGCTGCGTCTGTGCGAATATCTTTTAAATATCCCAGCACTATGTCTGTTATTTCGAAGTAATCCGCAAAGTGTTTGTTCCAATTCTGCGTTATGGAATCCTTACGAATCCTTCGCATATAGTATTCTTCAGGATCAATGGAGACACGAACAGCTTTCGTCAAAGATTTTACAAAAAACACATTGTCCTCAAAACACAAACCGGGAGGAAATTCGATGTTATGTTTTTTGAGGAAGTCGATTCGATACAGCGTTAGACATGAACTCACTGGTACTTTGCATGCTTTCTTTTTGAGAATTCGTATATTGAATATCTTTTTGCCTTTCAAAGACGATACTATTGCCCCATGTGCCCAGTAGGGATTTTTGAGCCTGACTTGAGGTGTCTCGGTAAAATTATATCCTGAAAAGCACAGCATGTCTAAATCATTTTCCCTTGCATTTTTATATAATTTCTCGCAAGCATCTTCCCTGATCAAATCATCAGAATCGACGAACTGAACATACTCCCCGCGTGCTATTTTTAACGCATTATTCCGGGAGCAGGCTAGTCCCTGATTTTTTTGGTCTATAAGGACAACACGTCTATCTTTTTTTGCATACTCTTCCAAAATCTCCAAGGAGTCATCGGTAGAACCATCGTTGACACAGATAATTTCTATCTCTTTGAGAGTTTGATGGACAATGCTATCCATGCATTCTCGCAGATACTCTTCGGTATTGTAGACACATACAATAATCGAGATCTTTTTCCTGTTAAATCTGTCCAGAAAGAAGTTTAGTGGGGTGTTGTCGGTGTTGTATAAATTTCCACTATGACTTAATTGTGAGAAGTGGGAGTAATCATAAGGAGTGTAATTTTCAACAAAAGAGTATAATAAATTAAGAACAGCTTCTTTTTCCAGGCACAGGTCGTCCCCGAGAAAATGCTGAGCAAACTCCTTGGCGAACCCTAAAATTCCCTCCGCTATCTTCGAATAAATGTCGCATCTTTCTCGTTCGAGAATAGAACAATCTTCAAATACCGGTCGATTATTGCTTAGCATGTTAACAGGAGGCGTGGGGGCAGAGATTAAAGTCTCCGCCAGGAAATTAATTCCTTCTACCCGGTGAGGACGCCCCCAAATGGCATGATACCGGATTGTTTTGTCTTCTCTCCTGTTGGCCAGCCAATATATTCCTCTCAGTGTTTTTCCGCAGAGCATGTCTGCCAAGTACTTTTGTGCAGTACAATTAATTGTCGTCAAATCAACAAGGCCTATAACGTTACCACGTATGCCTTGAGCGTTTAGGTATGATTGATACTGTGCATTCCCCGTCGTTGTATTTAGATTGTTGATCAGCCCTCTTGAAGCATAGATGTAATGTGTTTTTACAGGCTTCCCTGAAAGGAGATTGTAAACTTTTTCTAAAATGTATCCGTCTCTGGCGATGAATAACAATTCTTCGATACCGTATTCCCTTACCTTGCGTTCAATAAATTGAGTCATCAAGACGCCTATCGGACCGCCGAGATTGTATCCAATGTCATACCAATAGTCTCTTGGTGTCTTGCTCCTGAGCAAAAACAATAGAACTGAAGAGGATAATGAATTCCCCTTGTTCGCGAAGCTTGTTATATATTGCTCAGGCGTATTGCTTTGATATCTCCTTAGAAGGAAAGCTTTAATTCCTAGCTCTTTTGGCACGAGCCAATCTGATTGTTCATTGTCTCCGATATGAACCAATTCATTTGGCTTGATTTTTAAGTCATCACATATATGCTTAAACAAGTTCCCGGTTCGCTTTGTCTTTTTGACCTCACTTGACAAGTAAATTTTATGGTATCCTTCTATCCCATTTTTACTTAAGGCATCAGAAATAACTGAGCTGCTCAGATACATATCAGACGTGAGCACAATCTTTCTGCCGGCATTTCTAAAATAATCAAAAAGGGACTTATTTTTATCGTCTGCAAAGAGCTTTTCTTTTTCTAATTCTACTTCTTTTTGCATCAAAAATTGCATATCTGAAGGCATCAAAGCATATATATCACCCAATGTAATTTCTTCGCCTTCTCTAATTTTTGTACGTGCAACTCTTTCTGCGTTTATCCTTATTCCCGCAAAATTACCCTTAGCATACTTTTTCTCCAGATGCAGGAATAAATCGGAAGGTTTATTGTAAGGTCTAAATAATAAGGTATCAAATACGTCGAAAGAGATTACCTTATTAGAAGAATCTGCACCGACCTCAACAATCTGTGCGATGACATCTTCTGCAGGAAACAAGCGGACTAATTCTTTATACTTTTCAGCCAAATCTTGGCTGAGAAAGTAACGATCAGGCAAGTTCAGAGGGAAATCAAAAAGTTTTGCCTTGAGGACAGCATCCACCAATTGTTTTTTCGAATCAGGATTATCCATAATCCTGATATTCCAGGCAAGATGATTACAACATAAGTTGACGAAGCTTCGCTGATATATGTCGTATATTTTTTCTTCTTTTAACCTGTTTCGGATGCCTTGAATAACGTAATAGATGTTGAGAGGAGTCGAATTGCGAGCCTCCTTTGCCGTTAATGTACTTCCTGAATTGGTTCTGTAATGCAGCAGCGCTCTTTTTATCACGGATATGCGCCGTGCTAAAGCCAAGCTAACGCAGACAAAATAAGTGTCATTGGTATGCTTTATATTCTGGTAGCGTATATGGAATTGATTAATGAACCCTCTCTTGAATAATTTGTTCCATGGCCAATTGTTGGTTATGTTAAAAATACAATCACTAACTTCTCGTGGACTGAACTCATTTTTGCGGGGAAGGAAATGTTCATTGAGAATCCATCGTGGAGATTCAAATTTTTGTGTTTGATTGTTATAAAAATTGACATTGTATATCACAACGTCAGAATCGCTTTTTCTTGCCGTGCGATATGCTTCTTCCAGCATATCTTTTTCGAAGAAATCGTCAGCATCCAAAAAACTTAAATACTCGCCTCTTGCAATCGCGAGTCCTGCGTTACGTGCCACGCCCGCATACAGATTACTCTGGCTTAAAATTGTGATTCTCCTATCTTTCCTTGCGTATTCCTTTAAAATTTCCAACGAGGCATCAGTGGATCCATCATTGACGCAAATAATTTCTATTTCCTTGAGGGTTTGGCGGATAAGACTTTCCAAGCATTCTTGCAAATAGACTGCCGCATTGTACACGGGTATAATGACGGACACCTTCGGTTCATAATCTACCTGATTTTGCACAACAATTTGCGCCGTCGTGTCCGGGTCTCCCTCCGCATTTTCAACTTGGATAGTTTCGCCCTCCGCGAGCTGTGCTTTTATATGACTCATTTCTTCTATTACTTATCTACTTTGCAATGCTTATACCCCTCGTCACTTCCTCTCTATCGTCACGGCAAGTCTTTTTTTAACCGTTCAATCTCGGCCTCTAGACGATCGCATTTCTCCTGTAAGCGTATGGGGTATTCCCATATATATTTCAACCTCTCGCCAAACCCCATTTTCGCGCCGCGTTTCTCGATTTCAGCGGGACAAGGCAAGCCCCATCTTACCAACTTTCCCGCATACTTGTGTCCACTAATAAGGTGCAATTTGTAGAGCAGCCAATACCTGAGTCGCCTGACCTTGCTGATTTTTTTCGTTTTTTTGTTTGTATCCATGGTTCTCGTTCTCTGTAAAATGTCAAATGAGGATATTTTTCAGACTGTCTGCTCCTCTTCCATCATCGCTTTTTAAAAAAGCGGAAATCTAGAATGTGGTGCGAACGCAGCCCGTTCGCCACTCGTTTCCAGTCCGCTGCGTCAAACTGCGGCCATTCCGTGAGGATGACCAATACATCGGCTCCCTGTACAGCACTGTACATATCCGGCGCGTACCGGACGGTGTCACCCAGAATGCGACGCGCCGTCGTCATCGCTTGCGGGTCATAGACGCACACGTCCACGTGGTTGTTCGCCAGACGCTGCACAATTTCCACAGCGGGACTCTCCCGGCAGTCGTCCGTGCCTTCCTTGAAGGCCAGTCCCCAGATGGCGATCTTTGGGGAAGGAACGTCCTTCACCTCCTTCAGGATACGGTACGCCATGTTCTCACGACGTTTCTTATTCCCTTTGATGGCAGCGCGAATGAGCGAGAGTTCCACCCCAAATTTACGTGCCATGTGATCGATGGCTTTCGTGTCCTTCGGGAAACAGGAGCCGCCATAACCAGGACCTGGCTTCAGAAAAGCCGGTCCGATGCGTGAATCCAGTCCCATTCCCTGAGCGACTTCGTGGATATTGGCTCCTGCCGCCTCGCAGAAGTCTGCCATCTCGTTGATGTAATGAATCTTCACAGCAAGGAAGGCGTTGGAAGCGTATTTGATGGCCTCCGAGGAACGCCGCGCCACGAAAAGAAACCTGGGGGTGTTGGGCAGAGGAGCGTAAAGCTCGCGAATCAGCTCGCGGGCTTTCTGCGATTGTGTGCCCACCACGATGCGACCGGGATGGAAAAAGTCATGCACAGCATAGCCTTCTCTCAAAAACTCCGGCAGCGAGATAACTTCCACATGCGTTTCCGGGTTGCTCTCACGGATAATTTTTCCGACTTCATCCCCTGTCCCCACCGGCACCGTGGACTTAACCGCCACAACGGCATCTGCCGGCAGAAAGGGCGCCATCTCCCTCACCGCACCGAACAGGTAGGCAAGGTTTGCTTCGCCCGTGGCAGGATTTTCAGGAGTCCCCACAGCCAACATCACGATTCGCGCCCCGCTCACGCCTTCTTTCATGTCATCCGTAAAAGTCAGCCTACCGGACGCCAGCTCGGTCTTCAAGAAATCCTCAAGTCCCTCTTCAAAAAGTGTCACCCGTCCATCACGCAACTTCTCCACCTTTTCGCGGTCGCAATCAATGCAGGTGACATCGTGCCCAAGCCTCGCCAATCCCGCTCCCGTGGGAAGTCCCACGTATCCTGTCCCTATAATGGTTACTTTCATAAGTGATTAATTACTATATCGGCAATCTCCTGAATGATTGCACAACAGATAAGGTTATTAAATATGAGAAATGATTGAGGTAAAAATAGCAGCGCTGTCTTGCTTCAGTACGTTGTATTCATGAATCAATTCCTTAGTGACCCAGGGGAAGTGGTTGAGGCTGTACATGGGTTGCAGGTCGCCGTGAAATTTGTTGTGGGAGTAGATAATGAACTGGGGAACGGGGAGGTCGCAGAGAACGTCGCACAGACCGCTGCGCAGGGCGATAATCGCCTTGGCGCGTGAAGCGAGGGCGTACACTTCCTGGATGGGAAAAAGCGAGGAGTTGTAGAACACATCATAACCTTTGGCTCGCAGAGAAGTCTCAATCTCATCCCAGAAGGCGCTCGGCAGAGCCTCGCAGGAGCGGGCGACAGGCGAGAGGAAAACGAAATTGTCCAGATTGAGTCGCAAAGCCTGCGCTTTGGCGAGAGCGCTGCGCTCGACCTCCGGGGAAATAACAGCGCGGGAGTACGAGAGGGACGATACATCGGCATGCAGGTACTCTGCCCACGATTGCAGGAAGGGCTTTCCCTGGTTATTCATCTCGATGAGCCGCGAACTCGTGAGGAGGGGTTCAACATCATTCCCATTGATGCATTGGTACCCCTTGAGTTCCGCAGCGTCGCCGCAATAGAAGACCGGAATATGCGGAGCAAAGAGGCGGAAGATGTCCGCATGCTGAAGGCGGCTGCCGAAGACGAGTTCATCGGGTTTATACCATAGAGCGTGAGTGCGCGCGTACGTGACAGCCTCGCCCGTGTTGTTGATGATCACCTTGATGCGGCGACCGCGCACGCCGTGCACATTGGCGGCAAAGGCTGCTGCAAAGCTGTCGTACCGCTGCGCGTATTTCTTCACTTTGTACTGGATGCCAAGGAAGTAACGCTTCTCGCAGAACTCCATTTTAACGACGCGAATGATAGGCAACCCAAACAGATGAACTTCTCTCTGCATACTTTCACACCTCCTCATCAATGTTCCAATGAATATCCCACGTTTTGTCGCGCTGTTGCCTCACCGCGTACGCCATGCACAAACCACTCGGCTTGTCGTCGTTAATAAGGATACGCTCCCCCACGGGCGCTCCGCAGATGAGCCAATCGTAGCGGATTCCTTCCCGATGCAAAAAGTCTTCCAACGCTGCCTTGTGTTCCTCTTTGCGGCTTGTGATAAGCAGCACCGCGTCCCCCTTCGGCAACTGAGCAAAAAACTCCTTCACCCCCGGGAGCAGGATGTCTCCGCCATGCAGGTGCCCGTTGTGCACGCAGAGCGTGCCGTCCACATCCAGGATCCAGGTGTGGGGCAGAGGAGAGAGGATGAGAGAGGTGGGTGTCATGCGCGGGATTGCTCTTCGTCAAGATATTTCTGCAGCTCCAGCAGCCCTTTGTAGAAGGCGCCGCAGATGGCATCGTAGTCCTCCCATGCATAGGTGGTGAGGCTCAGCCAGATGATGGCATGCAGCAGCCTGATCTTTCGGCGATCGGCGCCGCACAATTCAAAAAAATCCTCTTCCAGGGCGCTCCATCCATTGGAGACGATTTCCAGCTCCACGCCATCCTCACCGATTTCCAGAGAAAAGTTTTTGCGGTTGAACTGGTCGTAATCTCCCACCACGCTGTAGTAGAGCTTTGCCCAGTCGTAGTCCGCATCACCGAAGAAAGCGGTCTTGCCGAAGTAGCCGCGAGGATCGATGAGCACGGGGCGCACCCCCTCCGTCTCCAGCAGCATGTTGTGGAATGTGCAGTCCCCGTGGATGAAGTGGAACTCGCTCGGGAACATACGGCGCATCTGTGCCACGATTGCATCCTTGACGGCGTAGATATTGCGGCATCGCTTGCCGTTGACCTCCACCCACTCTTCTTGCGCAAAGGGGACGAGCTGTTGCACTTTGGCGAGGCGGTCGAAGGTTTTGGTGATATAATTATTCTCGCAGTCTGCCTGATTCGCCGGGATAGCGGGGGCGAGGAAGTGCAGCTGCTTGAGGGCATCCACGATCTTCACCAGCAGGGCACGCTTGAACCCGCGCGTCAGGAAAGCGTATTCATATACATTTTTCCCGCGCACCTTCTCCATCACCAGCGGGGAGTAGCCGTAGATCTGCGGGATGTTCTCATAGCCCAGCTCTTTGGCTTTGCGATACCAATTCGCCTCATCCGCGGCGAGTCTCTCGCCCTGCTCGTTGATGGGGTATTTGATCACTACATCTCCCTTGAAGTCCACCTTGTTGAAGGGACGGCATTTCGGGCGGTTGAGCTCGTTTTGGAAGTAAGAGAGCATGGTGCCCACCTCCAGCCCGCCGTACATATCCAGCCGCCGGAAGGACATGCCCTTCCCCGCGAGATAACGCACAAATTCTCCTTCCTGCGGCACATCGGCGATTTGCTCTCTGTCCCGGAAAAGGAACAGCCCCGCCACGCCATTCTCAGCGGAGGATTCTTCCGCAAACTTCCCGTCACGATACGACCAGCGGCACGGAAAATCCCTGGAGATGCCAAGGTAGTTCTCCTCCACCGTCTCGGGAATTCCGATGACATCCGACAGGATGAGGTCACACCAGATGAGCATGAAGGGGACGCCGCCCGGCACTCGCTGCAGAGCTTCACCAATCCCGGAGCAGGTGCCCTTCTTTGCTGCGTCAATCACCTCGTAATCGACTTCACAAAATGCCGCCAGATACCGCTTGAAGGTTTCTTTCTGGTAGTCCGCAATGATGAGGAACTTCGCCTGCGGATAGCGCTCAAACAGGTGGAAAATCATCGGACGATTGTCTACCGGTACCAGCGCCTTGGGTTTGTTGGTGGTGAGTGTTTCCAGCCGCGAGCCCCGCCCGCCCGCCTGCACGATGATGTAGGGGAGACGCCCTCCCGATCCGGGCTCAGCTGTTGTCATTTCTCCCATGGTCTACCGTAATAATTCCTTTTTCTCTTCTATCCTCTCAGCGCACAGAGCGGAATAAAGACCACCGCAAAGCCATGCTTCGGTCGTATCTCCAAACGTTCTCTCATCTGTCCGTTTTGCTCTGTGCATCGTTGGATATTTTTCCCTCACGTGTGCATCAGCTCACTCTGCGAGGGGATCCACCATCGCACGATTCCCACACACACATGCTGGCGCAGTATATCTCTTTCTGAAAGAGATATACCTCATAAATTTTCTTTTCTGTTCACAACAAGTGTTTAATATAGTAATCCTTCGCAAAAAATGAGAGTCTCATGGGTAATATTTTTAACTTCCCAAAATAGAATTATTAGTTAAGAGTACATATATTACTTAATTTTAGGCTGTACATCGCTTTCAGAAAGAGATATGCTACCTCCGTGCGTGTGTAGTGTTGTTGAGCAATGGGGAAGCTTTTGCCGGACACGTCTATACTCAGCACGCGGACGCACCAACGTAACAATGGACAGAAGGAAGCGTACATCTGCAGGAATATTCGGAGAAATGAGCGGGTCTCGGCGTCGCGGAGCTTCCCGAACCACTGCGTGTGCCGGAGAAAGGAGGTGGCAGGAATGAGTCTGATGAGCCTTCTATGCAACCTGCTTCCCGTCCGGAGAGGCAAGGTTGTCTTCTACAGTTTTACGGAGAATTATGCGGATAACCCACGCGCCGTTGCGGATGAATTGTTGCGACGCGGGTGGGACGGGGAGCTTGTATGGACGGCAAGAGAGGCGCGTCGTCCACTGAGGCTGCCGCGGGGCGTTCACGCGGCGGTAGGGCGGTGCCGCATGCGCTATGAGCTTTCCACGGCGCAGGTCATTGTGAGCAACACGCGCCTTCCAAGGTACTGGACAAAGGGCTTCCGCAAGAAGGCGGGGCAACTCTACATTCAGACTTGGCATGGCTCCTGCGGCATCAAAAAAATGGAGGCGGATATGCCCCACGCACGGGAGAGTTGCCTGGGGCGCGTGAAGGCAGATTCTCAGCAGATTGACTACCTCCTCTCCAATTGCCGATGGCTCACGCAAGTGCTTCGCAGGGCTCTTTCCTACGATGGGGAAATTCTGGAGATTGGTTCTCCGCGCAACGACGCACTGCTGCGCGGAGCAGAAGAGAGGGCGAAAGCAGTACGGACGGCGCTGGGGCTGCCGATGGAACGCAAGCTGCTGCTCTATGCGCCGACTTTCCGGGACGGCGGGAAAGCGCCTGTGCCGCCGATGCCGAGTTGGAACCGCCTGCGCGAGGCGTTAGAGGAGCGTTTTGGCGGAGCATGGAGCATCCTTTTGCGAGTGCACCCCGGATTGACGAAGAGTCGACGCAAGCAATGGACGCCGGGGGAAGAAGCAATGGTTTTGAATGTCTCGGACTATCCGGACATGGCGGATTTACTGGTGATTGCAGACGCTTTAGTGACGGATTATTCGTCCTGTGCCTACGATTTTCTGCTCACGAGGCGCCCGGGGTTTCTCTACGCGCCGGACTGCTCGGACTACGAACAGCAGCGCGGGCTGTATTATCCGCTGGCAGAGACCCCCTTCCCCGTTGCGGAAACGAGTGAGCGTCTCGCGCAATCTATCTGTTCGTTCGACGAATCTGCTTACCGCGCGGCGGCGGAACAATTCCTGCACGACAAAGGCAGCGTGGACGATGGTCACGCAGCCGAACGCGTGGCGGATATCATCGAACAACACCTCGGAAAGGAGGTAGCGGTATGAAGCTGACTTGGAAGGAGCGTATTTTCTCACTAAAGTGGGTGGATGCTACCCATCGCCAGCTTTGCGTGCTGGGCGTGCGGATAAAGTTGCGACGGAAGAATCAATATGCAAAACTGCATCACGAACTTCAAAACGCAAAACTGTGCCACGAATTGCCGATTGAGCCGAGGAAAGTTGTGCTGCACAGTTGCTTTGGCGCATACCAATGCAGTCCAAAATATATTGCAGAAGAGTTTCGCAGAAGGGGTACAAACTGCGACCTCGTCTGGGTGGTGGAGAAAAACATCTTGTATCATATCAAAAGCTTCCCTGATAACGTGCGCCTTGTGATGCGCGACACTCCGGAAGCGATGCGAGAGCTGGCCACCGCTCGTGTATGGATCGAAAACGAACGCAAATTAAAAGAGATCAAGAAAGGTTTGCGGAAACGCCAAGGACAAGTGTACATCAATACATGGCACGGTTCTTTGGGGATCAAGAAAACCGGAGGGCAACGACACGATCTTACGCATCGCGACAAACGAGTACTGCACGCTGACGACGCCCAGCTTGACTATCTCATTTCCAACTCTGCCTACACCACAGCATTCTACAGGGACGTATTCTACAGTCCTCATGCAAAAATAGTTGAGCTTGGCTGTCCGCGCAATGATATCTTCTTCCTACCTGCAGAGCAGAAGCAAGCTATCCGCTGTAAGGTGTGCTCCGCGCTTGGATTGGATCCCATCGGGAGAATTCTTCTCTGGGCTCCTACCTTCCGCGAGAATGGCGATACGAGTGTGCTATCGTTGGACGCATCGGGCATAGCAGATGCCCTCACGACCCGCTTCGGTGGGAAATGGAGTTGCGTTGCAAGAATGCATCACCATATCCTTCGAGACAGTGTTACGGCATCTATGCACGGCTGGCTGGATGCCTCTCGTTACTCCGATATGCAGGAACTTCTCGTAACCGCCGATGCTGTGATCACAGACTATTCCTCCTGCATCTACGATTTTTTACTCACGAGGCAACCAGGTTTCCTCTATGCTCCGGATTATAACGACTACAAGCTACGTCGTGGTTTATGCTATCCGCTTGAGGCGACCCCTTTCCCCATCGCGGAAACAAGTGAGCAGCTCATACAAACGATCCGCTCGTTTGACGAACCCTCCTATCGTGATCGGGTGGAATCATTTCTACGCGGCAAAAGGAGCATTGATGATGGACATGCCTCCGCACGTGTGGCGGATCTTATTGAGAGCATTCTGGATGCAAAGGAGGTGCGAACATGAAGACCTACACCGCAGCAGACTACTCTGATATAGCCATCATATTAGCTGGTGGCAAGGGAACTCGCTTCAGAGGGAAAAAGCAATTTGTAAAACTACGGGGAAAGGCACTGTGGAGACACGTGTATGACACGGTAACCCATCTGTTGCCGAAAGAAAATGTCGTCGTCGTCGGGGTGGATATAGAAGGAGGAGCGACAAGATCGCAATCGGTGATTAATGGGCTCAAATATTTCGAGGAAAAAGGTCTTGATTACGCTAAGGTACTCATTGTTGAATCTGCCAGACCTCTGGTAACCATGGAACAGCTCCAAACACTGCTCACTCAAACTCGGGAATCAGCGACATTTATCACGCCTTTGGTTAATACCATCATTGGATGTGATGGCACGTATTACAACCGTGAGGAATTTTATGAACTCCTGACTCCTCAATGTTTTGATTTTAAGAAACTATGCCGCGCATATGCGACGAAAAAAGAATGGGATATGACAGATGAAACTCGGGTTATGTATGAAGTGTACGCCATCAAACCGGAGATGATCAGAACTGGAGAAAATTTGGTTAAGGTAACCTATCAAAGGGATCTTCCTTTCATTGAAAATTTACTACATCAACAGGAGGAAAAAGCATGAAATCTACGAAAGTTGTTATAACCGGAGGAAAAGGTGACATCGCGCAAGCAATAGCTAACAATCTGGAAAAAGATACAGAAACTCACTACGTCGTTAAACTCCCTGGCAGGGACGAGTTGAATGTCACTGATATTGAACAAGTGAACGCTTACTTCCAGTCTGAATGCCCAGACATTCTTATCAACAACGCTGGGGCTATTCTTCTAGAAGGGATTGAGAAGAACAACATTGAGGCACATCGACGTGTTATTGATGTCAATCTAACGGGGGTTTTTGCCTGTACAGGAGCGGCGTTGCAGGTAAATCCCAAGCTAAAGGTGATTAACATAGGCTCATCGGCGGGCACCAAAATCCACGGCGATTGGAGTTCATATTGCGCCTCTAAAGCAGCGGTGATCATGGCAACGGCATGCTGGGCAGAAGAAGGTGTAGATGCTATCTGCATTTCCCCAGGAAGAGCATTAACAAAGATGAGAAAGTCTATGTATCCGGAAGAGGATCCGACCACTCTCATGCGCCCGGAAGATTTTGCCATCATCGTTCATCAAGCTATTAACGGTGCCTACAAATCAGGCATCAACCTAGACGTAAATCTCTCAAATATTACTTCACTCATTCATGGATAGAAAACAAATTATCATACGGACGGAAAAACAGTTCTCTCCCTTGAACGATTTGCTCAAAGAGTTCGTTCAAAATAAGAAGGGCTCGGGCATTGTTCATGTATTCACCACACACACCACATGCGCAATAAAAATTATTGAAGGAGAAACGCTTTTGCTCGCGGATATCAACAATTTCCTGGACACTCTCATTCCCAAGGACGGGCATTATATGCACGACCGCATTGAAATCCGAGACGTGCCTACTAACGAGAGAATCAATGCCCATTCCCACCTGCGACAACTTTTCCTTCCCACCTCCGAGACCATTCCTGTTCAGGACGGGAAACTCCTACTCGGCAAATGGCAAACTGTTTATCTTGTCGAGCTTGATCCCATCCGTGACAGAAAAATTATTTTCTCTTACATAGGTGAGTAGTTGTTCTAAACAAGTAAGGAAGTTGATTTTCTCATCTCTCGTTGACCTGTTCATTGCGGAGGTATGCTATCAAGAAGTATGAAAAACAACGAGACCAGCAACAAACTCAAGATTCTTGTTGGCTACCATAAGCCAGCGGAATTGGTTAAGGATGACATTTTCTTTCCCATTCAGCTTGGACATGCTCTTGGATCGTCTGTTTCAAAAGAAGGTATCATGGAGCATGGTGATTTTGAGTGGCTGGAAAAGAGGATGATTGGTGATGATGCCGGGGAGAACATTTCCGCTTTTAATCGAAGCTATTGCGAATTAACCGGAATATATTGGGCATGGAAGAACTATGGAAAGCTCGGAAACCCAGATTACGTGGGTACAGCTCACTATAGACGGTTTCTTTCATTTTGTAGTTCAGAAGTTGGGAAAGCCATTTTTGTACCTTGTCTCTCTGAAGAAGACAAGGATATCCATCTCAATGCATCCAGTTTCTTACAGACTATAGATCAATATGATATCTATGCTCCAAAACGAACCTCTGCACAAGATATCTTTTCCCTAAAGACAAAAAAAACGGATTCCTCCTGCTCAGAAATTATTAAACGAGAAAGCTTAATAGATGTTAGAAACGAAAAAATACGTGATGGTGCGCTAGACTATATCAAAAGAAGATGGACTGAATATAAAGCAGATGCTTTGGAGTATAAAAACCATGCTGAAGAGTGGAGATGGAATATATTTATTTTTAGGAAAGAGATATTTTTTTCTTATTGTGAATTTATTTTCGATGTACTATCCAGCGTCTATGATTTGATACTGTCAGATCCCCTTATCTCTGTCTCCTATATGCGATCAATCAGCTTCTTGGGAGAGTGGCTTACAGGGCTTTTCATATACCACCATTCTCACAGTGAGGGAAGGAGTTTGAAGGAACTGCCAATCCTCATGGCGGGTAATACCACCCCAGCAGAATTTCCTGTACCTGCGTATTCGGAACGTAATGTGGCTATCTGCATGGCGACAGACGACCGTTATATATACGATTGCGCTGTTTCCATACGATCACTCATCGCTAACTCGAGCAATGAGAATAATTATGATATAGTCATCGCCTATAATTCCTTATCAAAGGAAAACCGTACATTGTTGCATTCACTCGGAAAGGAAAACAACAACGTATCAATTCGATTCTTTTTTATAGGTCGTTTAGTGACCGATTCCGCTTTGCAATCGCATGGTTATTTTGGCGTCACTACGTATTACCGCCTGTTTATCCCATTGATTTACAGGAATTATAAAAAAGTGATATACTTGGATTCGGACACCGTTTTAGAGAGAGATGTAGCGCAACTTTACAGTACTGAGCTTGGAAACCACTGGATTGCCGCTTTCCGTGATTATGGGGTAATGATTCGAGTTCGGCAAGGAGGACGAGAAAGCGAGGAGTATTATACCGGGGATTTGGGGTTGCCACATGGAAGCGTAGATTATTTTAACGCGGGTGTGCTTATCTTCAACGTTGACGCTTGTAAGCAGAATAACCTCTTTGCTGCATTCTTGGAGTACATGCAAGCGCAGCGAAAGAAGGTTTTTGCATCCCGGAAGGTGAAGAGTTGGGTCGATATTCGCGTGGGGCCTTTATTCCTTTTTCTTGATCAAGATATATTAAATATCGTATGTCACGATCATGTTTTATATTTGAATCCTAACTGGAATGTCGTAATAGAGGCGGGCCCTAGGAAAGGAGCATTCCATTTTCTTCCCGAACAAATGTACGAAGCCTACCTTGCGTCAAGAAAGGCTCCATTCATAATACATTATGCGGGGGGAATCAAACCACGGAATGCGCCTCGATTAGACATGGCTGAGGCGTACTGGCGCTACGCCCGACAATTGCCATTCTACGAAGCGATCATTTATGACAGTATACTTCGAGAGTTCGATTCGAAGTCTAAAAAAGGAGAACAGTCGATGAAGGAGTTGGTTACTTTACCGGACAATAAGAAAAAATTGAGGAGATTGAGGTACAAAATTTTCTTCTCATTTGGCAAGTTGAGAGAAAGTTATAAAAAAGAGAAAAATAGACTGAAAAGCTGCATTAAGAGGGCAGAGAAATTTGCAAAGTAATTTTTGAGACCAGACGAGTAGCCGCTTCCCTTGATCATGTTTCATTTTTTTAGCTTTATATGCAATCTCCTTCCCATTTCAAGGAAGAAAGTCGTTTTTTTTAACTGTACGGATTCGTACGGAAATGATCCCCGCTATATAGCCGAGTCATTGTGTGAATCAGCTAAAGATCTGGATATCCTTTGGCTCTCTGAGAAAAGAAAAGTAATAACCCCAACTGGTATTCGTAGCGTGAAGGGGAAAACTGCCATAAAATATCACCTTTCAACAGCCGCTGTCATAGTAAGCAGTCACAGGTTGGGAAAATATTTTTCAAAGGGATATAAAAAAAAGCCGGGGCAGTTTTATCTGCAAACATGGCATGGTGCAGGAGCGTTAAAAAAGATAGAAGCAGACGCTCACACGTACTCTAAGACGTGGAGGACGCGCGCATTACTTGATTCGACGAATATTGATCTGCTGCTGTCAAATAGTGTCTTCACTCGAGATCTTTTACGAGCGTGCTTTTTGTACAGTGGAGAAGTGAAAGTCACTGGTGCTCCTCGGAATGATATCCTCGTTAATCCTCCAAAAGGGTTATCTGAACGAGTGAGAAAAATTTTGGGAATAGAGGACGGCTATAGCATCGCCCTGTATGCGCCGACTTTACGAAAAAAAGGAGGAAAGGATTTGGACCCCCTGAATGTGGAACAACTAAGAGAAGGGTTAAAGAAAAGATTTGGCGGGAAATGGACAATCTTGTTCAGACGGCATCCTGCTCAAGGAGCAAAAGCCATCAGTAACTTCGTAAAGGGCATTGAGATACAAGATGTTTCACCGTATCCGGACTTTTCTGAACTTCTACTTGCGGTGGATGTATTGATTACCGACTACTCTTCTTGTGCTTTCGATTATATGCTTACTGATAGACCTGTATTTCTATACGTTCCTGATATGGAATTTTATGAAAAGTATCAAGGTCTTTTGTATACCCCCGATGAGCTCCCGTTTCCTGCCGCGCGTAGCAACGATGAATTGGAGAATAATATTCACAATTGGGAATCGAATGAGGCACGAAGGAAATATAGTAACTTACTGACAGAATGGAAAAATATTGATGATGGGAAATCATCGTCGAGAGTGGCAGGATACCTCCTGAATTACCTCGGACAATCGGATCTACCAGACTTGCACCTATGGAGAAAAGAAATCATCAGAGAAATAACTCAAAAGATTAAGAAGAGTCTGTACAGAAAAGAGACAAAAATAAGGGAAAGGTACATCGAATATAAAATAATGGGAATATGTGTACATCGGAAAAAGATTGCTGTGCCTGCACACCCTGAATCCCCGTATAAGACGCTCCCCATCCAAAACAATAAAATTGTTTTCCGTTCAACCCTCCGTGGATATGGGTGCAACCCTAAATACATTTTAGAAGAAATACTCCGTCGAAAATTACCGTACGAATTAGTGTGGGTGATGGGTCCCTATCCTGCTAAATACAACTCGCTCAAGTTTTGTCCTTCTTTCCCTAAGGGTGTCAGACTTGTAGCAGGAGGAACTGACGAGGATGAACGAGAACTGGCAACAGCCAAACTATGGATAGACAACTATTGCAGAGCTGTAGGTCACGTTGACGCGAAGAAAAAGGCCGGACAGATTTATATTAACACGCACCATGGTTCCTATGGTATCAAAAAAGATGGACCCGAGTTCCATTGTGCTCAAGAACCCTACTTACGAAAGCGACGTCTTGATGCAGAGCAAATTGATTACTTAATTTCATACAGCTCGTGGTGTACAGAGTATTATCGAAGAGTCTTTTGGAACTGCGGAGAAATTAAGCAATTTGGTAGTGCCCGAAACGATGTGTTCTTCTTATCTGAAGAAAAGAAAAATGAGTTAAGACTCAAGGTATGTAAAACATTAGGTGTGGAAAAGGATAAAAAAATGATCCTTTACGCACCGAGCTGGAGACCTCGAGCACGACGTACTAAGAATTTGTATTTTCTCACGTTAGATTACGTTGCCTTAAAAAAAGCACTTAAGGAAAAATTTGGTGGAGATTGGGTCGTCCTTACACGTTTGCATCAAGTCGATTTCACCGGGTCGAAAAACGTGCTTAGTGATGTAGCCCAAGAAGTGATCGATGCATCAGAATACGACGATATGCAAGAGTTGCTGATTGCAGCAGACGTTATGATTTCAGATTATTCCTCCTGTATCTTCGACTATCTACATGCATGCCGTCCTGCCTTCATATACACCTCGGATGATTCCGAGTACTTACAGGAATGGGGACTGTATTTTCCTTTGGAAGAGACGCCTTTTCCTTGGGCAAAAGACAAAAATGAGCTCCTCACGGTCATCCAAAATTTCGATCAAGAGCAGTATGTACAAAAAGTGAATCGATTTCTTCGTGATCAAGGAACCGCAAATGACGGACGCGCTACGGAACGAGTAGTAGATCTTATCCAATCTATCATGACCAGTTGAGATATTTTGTGCAAAAAAATTGAGCTAGTAGGGCATATTTGAACAGTGCAGCAATGTGTGCTGAGTCCCGACTCTTTGAAAGAAGGCTCCAACGAAAGCGAGAAAAAGGAGTAAGGGTAGGAATTCCGGGTCTCCGGCAAATTCGCTGAGACAGACTATGAAGGGATAAGAGAAAAAATCGGCACTTCAGCCTTGCATTC